>JASHUI010000785.1:0-15384 GCA_030040095.1 Streptosporangiaceae bacterium
GGCGCCAGCACCAGATAGGTCGCGCCGGGCAGGGTGTCCGGCCGGGTGGAGAACGCCTCGACGGTCAGGTCATCCCGCCCGGCCACGGGAAACGCGATGACCGCCCCGTCGCTGGGACCGATCCAGTTCCGCTGCAGCTGCTTGACCGGCTCGGGCCAGTCCAGGCCGTCCAGGTCGTCCAGCAGCCGCTGGGCGTAGGCGGTGATCCGCAGCATCCACTGCCGCAGCGGCCGCCGGTAGACCGGGAAGTTGCCGACGTCGCTGCGCCCCTCGGCGGTGACCTCCTCGTTGGCCAGCACCGTGCCGAGGCCGGGCGCCCAGTTGACCAGCTCCTCGGCGACGTAAGCCAGCCGCCAGCCGTCGACCACCCGGCGCCGGGTCAGCTCGTCGAGCCGGGCCCAGGGCAGGCCTTCGGGGTTGGCCTCGCCCCGGGGCGTGCGCGTTCCGGATTCGAATTCGGCGATCAGCTCGGCGACCGGCCGGGCCCGCTGCTGGTCGGGGTCGAACCAGGCGCCGAAGATCTGCAGGAAGATCCACTGGGTCCAGCGGTAGAAGCTCGGGTCGCTGGTGGCGAACTCGCGCCGGGTGTCGTACCCCAGGCCCAGCCGCAGCAGCTGCCCGCGGATGTTGGCGATGTTGTCCCGGGTGGTGATCGCCGGGTGCTGGCCGGTGTTGATCGCGTACTGCTCGGCCGGCAGCCCGAACGCGTCGTAGCCGAACGCGTGCAGCACGTTGTGGCCGGTCATGCGCAGGAACCGGCACAGCACATCGGTGCCGATGTACCCCAGCGGGTGCCCGACGTGCAGGCCGACGCCGCTCGGGTGCGGGAAGAAGTCGAGGACGTAGGCCTTCGGCTCTGCCTCCGCTTGCTCGAAACCTTCCGCGAGCGACCCCACCGGATTGGGGGCATTGAACGTGCCGTCTTCCCGCCACCTGGCCTGCCAGGCGAGTTCCAGGACGCCCGCCAGGCTCGCGTCGTACCGGAACGGCAGAGGTTCGTCTGGCTCGGGGCCGGTCATCGGTCTTTCCTCGGCTGGGTTCGGATCGGGAAATGAAAAAGCCCCCCGAACACGAGGGGCTGCCGCGCGGACCGGTGTGTCTGGTCAGCGCGGCCCCAAAAGAAGCAGGCCTTGGCGATCCATGGGCACAGCGTATCGGCTGGGTCCGGGGTTGAACAGGCCCGCGCCCGGCCGGTCAGGCGACGGCGCTTGGCGGCGCGCCGGGCATCAGCTCACTCCTGGCATGAGGCCTCGACCGGGCACCGGGGTTGCGGGCAGATCCGCACATCGCACAGACGGCACCGGTACTCGCCATGGGCCCGGTCCGTCTTCGCCTGGGCCAGCGCCTTGGCGATGAGAGCCGCCAGGCTGTCCTGCTCGGCCGGGCTAAGGCCGCGGAGCACCGAATCGATGGCATTGCGGCGCGTGGCCAGCAGCGTGTCCGCGACGTCCCGGCCGCGCCGGGTCAGGTAGACCTGCGCCCGCCTGCGATCGGTCGCATCGGTGGCACGTGTGGCCAGCCCCGCCTCGACCATCTGACCGACCAGGCGCACGGCCGCGGGCTGGCTCAGCCCCAGGGACAGACGCAATCGCTCGATCCCGACGCCCGGCTCAGCAAACACATACGCCACCGCCGCCCCGAGGGCACCCTCGTGGCCCACCACGCTGGCCACCGAATCGGCGACGGCGTCGGAGACGAGCAGGCTGAACGTCCCGACAAGGTTGTTCGCGAATTGATCCACGGCAGAATGCTACATCAGCTACGTATGTAATTGCAGAGAAGCCGCGCGTTAGACGGCGCGGATTCCCCGGTGGGCCGGACATATCCGGGCGAGCGTCGCGGAACTCGATACCTCGTATATGGAGCATATCACCAGCCAGGGACGCAGGCTGTCGATGGAACCGGGACCGGTCTGGCCGGGGTGGCAAGCCTCCCACCTGCATTGACGCGTCCGCCGACTTGATGTAAGGATACATTATCGATGTATGTTTTCTGGAAGTGCCTCGCGGCGCGGGGTTTCCGCCAGGGCCTTATCTGACGGAACCGCAGCATGCCTGATAGGGGTGATTTCTAATCCTGCGCGCGGGGCCCGGCGAGCGTGGCCGGAGCATAGGAAGCATAGGAGGAAATAGATATGCCTGTTGTCAGCGGGCTCCCGCAGCGGGACGGCGCGATCCGATCCGACGCCTGGCCGACCGAAGTGCCGACGTCGCGCCGAGCGTTTCCAGGCCAGGAGAGCCAGCTCGGCGTGCTGCGCGCGTGGCTGGGCACCGTCATGCCCGACTGCCCGGCGCGGCACGACGTGGCATGTGTCGCCACCGAGCTGGGAAGCAATGCCGTGCGGCACGCCGCGACCGGTCACGGCGGCTGGTTCACGGTGGAGATCGCGCAGCACCGGCACTTCGTGCGCGTGGCCGTCACCGACCGGGGAGTTCCCGCCGGGCCCGCAGGGCACGACGACCCGGCGGACGAACACGACTGGGGGCGCATGATTGTCGACGGCCTGTCGGCGCGCACCGGGTCATGCACCGACCACGCGGGCCGCGTGGCGTGGGCCGATATCCCGTGGGCCGGTCAGGCGATGACGTTGCGCGGCGCGTCCGGCGCGACCGCCCTGCGCCGCGAGTAGTACCCGAGGCCGACCGTCCTGCCCAGGTGCGGGGTGGTGAACACGACGGGATCGCGGTCGTGGTCGCGGCCTGCCTCGCAGGCGTCGATGATGGCGGCGACCATCCGCCCGGCCATCGGGCCGATCTTGAAGCTGTTCCCGCTGGTGCCGCAGGCCAGGTAGAAGCCGGGCAGGGCGCTGCGGTCGAAGATGGCCCGCCAGTCCGGCGTGACGTCGTACAGCGCGCCGATGCCGCTCGGGCGGGACGGGATGGTCAGCCCGGGCAGCCGCCGGGCCACCCGCAGCGTCTGCCGGTCGTAGAACTCCTGCGTCGGCTGGCCGCGGTACGACCACGGGTCGTCGATCCACTCCAGCGGGTCGCACGCGGGCTCCATGCTGCTGATGTGCAGCCGGTCCTGGCCGTGCGGCCGGAACGCCACGCCGAGGTCGGCGTCGGTGACGAAGACGCCGCCGCGGCCGGTGCGAAAGCCCGGCGGGGCCGGCACCTCGTGGGTCTCGGTGCGCAGCGGGCGGCCGCGCACGGCCATGTCGCCGGTGACCCCGGCGAGCTGGTTGAGCCGGTCGCTGGCCGGGCCGCAGGCGTTGACCACGACCGGCGCGGACACGACCTCGCCGCCGTCGAACTCGACGCCCGCGGCCCGGTCGCCGGCCACGATCACCCGCCGGACCAGCCGCCGGAACGCGAACGTCACGCCGGCCCGGCTGGCCGCCAGCATCAGGTTCCTGGTGGCGAGCTGCGGGTCGTCGACGTAGCCGGCGTCGGGGGTCAGGTAGCCGCCGAGCTCGCCGCGGCCCGGCTCCCAGAACCCCGGATCCTCCGGCATCCTCGGCGGCCAGAAGGAGTCGGTGCACATCGCGGGAAACTCGCGGCGGATGTCGGCGGCGGTCAGTTCCTGGTACGGGATGCCCAGCGCGCCGAAGTGACCGAGGGTCGCCTGGCGCGGGCTGCCTGGCGCGTCGAGGACCAGGGCGCCGGTCGTCACGTACCGGGCCAGCGGCTCCCCCCTGGGCAGCTCGACGTAGTCCGGCCAGCCGGTCCAGTCGGCGCAGGAGTCCCAGGCCACGGTGGTGGCCACCAGGTCGGAGTAGTGGAAGCGGACGATCGCGGACGAGGCCCCGGTGGAGCCCGACCCGGCCGCCGGGCCGGCGTCCGCGCACAGGACCCGCCGCCCGGCCCGGCCCAGCTCCAGGCAGATCGCGCAGCCGATGATGCCCGCGCCGACCACGATCGCGTCGTAGGCCCGGGACGGCCCGGGGCGGCTGACGGACGGCCGGCTCACAGATGGATCGCCTTGGTCTGCAGGTACTCCTCGATCCCGTAGGGCCCGAGCTCCCGGCCGTAGCCCGACTGCTTGTACCCGCCGAACGGCGCCCTGACGTTGAAGGGCGCCCCGTTGACCTGCACCTCGCCGGTGCGCAGCGACCGCGCCACGGCCAGGGCCCGGTCGCTGCTGGCCGACCATATCCCGCCGGACAGCCCGTAGCTGGTGCCGTTGGCGATGGCGATCGCGTCCCCGGCCGACCGGTAGCCGATCAGGCACAGCACCGGGCCGAAGACCTCCGCCTGGGCGATGGTGGCGCCGGGATCGACGCCCGCGAACACCGTGGGCCGTACGTAGTAGCCGACCGGGAAGCCATCCGGGGCCGCCGAGCCGCCCGCGACCAGCGCACAGCCTTCGGCGACGGCCCCGTCGATGAAGGCCAGGACCCGTTCGCGCTGCCTGGCGGAGACCAGCGGGCCGAGATGGTCGCCATGGGCGGCGGGATCGCCGAGGCGGACGGCGGCGGCCGCGTCCGCGGCGATCTCTGCCGCCTGCTCCAGCCGGTGATCGGGGACCAGCAGCCGGGACTGCGCCGAGCAGGCCTGGCCCGAGTTGCGGCAGCAGTTGCGCAGCACGCCGCGCACGGCGGTCTCCAGGTCCGCGTCGTCGAGAACCAGGCCGGCCGACTTGCCGCCCAGCTCCAGCGCGACCCGCTTGATCCCGGGCGCGGCCAGCTCGGCCACCCGCCGGCCGGACCCGGTGGACCCGGTCAGGCTGATCATGTCGACGCCGGGGTGCCCGGCCAGCGCCTCGCCCGCCTCGCGCCCGGTCCCGGGGACCAGGTTGAGCACGCCGTCCGGCAGGCCGATGGCCTGCGCCGCCGCGGCCAGGTAGTAGGCGTTGAGCGGGGTCAGCTCGCTGGGCTTGATCACGACCGTGGCGCCGGCCGCGAGCGCGCCGCCGACCTTGGCGGCGATCTGGTACAGCGGGTAGTTCCACGGGGTGATCGCGCCGACCACCCCGACCGGTTCCCGGACGACCAGCGAGTTCCCGAGCTTGTGCTCCCAGGTCACCGTGTCCATCTCGTCGGCGTAGCTGTCCAGGATCTCGGCCGCGCCGAGGGCCTGGACGTCGAGCGTGGCGTCGATGGGCATGCCCAGCTCAGACACGATCGTGTCGGCCACGGCGGGGGCGCGGTAGCGCAGTTCGGCCGCCAGGGCGCGCAGGTAGCGCTGGCGCTGGGGCACGGGCCGGGCGCTCCAGCCCGGGAAGGCGCCGGCGGCGGCGCGGACCGCGCGGTCGATATCGCCCGCCGTTCCCCGGGCCACGCTGCCCACGGGCCGCTCCGTGGCGGGATTGATCACCTCGATGAAGCCGCCGCCGGACGACTCGACCCAGCCGCCGTCGATGAACAGCTTCGCGAAGTCCATGATCGTGTCCTGGAAAGTATCGGAGTGTTTACTTCATAACGACGAATAAGGTAGCATTTACTCCGTGAATCTGGCAAGGCTCATCGGGGATCACCGGGAGCAGCTGACCCGGGCCGAACGGCGCGTGGCCGCCGGAGTGCTGAACGATCCGCAGTCCGTGGCCTTCGGCACGCTCGCCTCGGTGGCGCGCTCCATCGGCACCAGCGGCACCACGATCATCCGGCTCGCCGCCAAGCTCGGCCTGGACGGCTTCGGGGAGCTGCAGGCGCTGGCCCAGGAGGACCTGGCCAGCCAGCTGCGCCCGGCCCGGCAGCGGATCCGCGAGCCGGCCCCGGGCGACACGGTGGCCCGGGCCCTGGCCGTCGAGCTGGACAACCTCCAGGACACGCTCGGCCGGGCCGATCAGGCCAGCTTCGATGAGGCGGCCAAGCACCTGGCCGAATGCCGGGGCCGGGTCCTGATCATCGCCGCCGAGTGCGCGGCGGGGGTCGGGGACCTGCTGGCCGACCAGCTCGCGATGCTGCGGGACCGCGTGGTCAAGGTCGGCGGCAACGACCTGCACGTCGGGAAGCTGCTGGCCTCGGCCGGGCCGGACGACACCGCGCTCGTCATCGACCAGCGCCGCTACGACCGCTGGGTGCTGAACGCCCTGCGGCTCGTGTCGCGCTCCGGCGTCTACGTCATCAGCTTCTCCGACAGCCCGCTCTCCCCGCTCGCGGAGGCCGCCTCGGCCGCGTTCACCGTCAGCGCGCGCGGCCCCGGGCCGTTCGACAGCCAGGTGGCCTCGCTGGCGCTGGGCTACGCGCTGGTCGCGGCGGTCGCCGCGCGGCTGGCCTCGCCCGCGGCGGACCGCCTGGACCGGGTCGAAGAGAACTGGCGGATCCTGGGCGCGATGGACGAGACGTCATGACCGAGCACATCGCGACCGAGCTGCCGCCCGACCTGATGGCCCGGCTGCCCACGCCGTGCCTGCTGGTCGACCTCGCCGCGGCCGACCGCAACATCGCGGCCGCGGCCCGGCTGCTGCGCGGCACCGGGGTCCGGCTCCGGCCGCACTTCAAGGCGCACAAGTGCAGCGAGCTGATGCGGCGCCAGCTGCGGGCCGAGGGGACCCACGGTGTCACCTGCCAGACCGCCGGTGAGGCGCTGGCCCTGGCGGCGGCGGGGTTCACCGACATCCTGATCGCGAACGAGGTGGTGGACCGGGCCGAGCTGGACCAGCTCGGGCGGGCCGCGCAGGCGGCGCGGGTCGCCGTGACGGCCGACTGCCTAGAGCACGTGCCGCGGCTGGAGCGGGCGGCGGCGGCCTCGGGCGTGACGCTCGATGTGTATGTCGAGATCGACGTCGGCGCGGGCCGGTGCGGGCTGCCGGGCGGCAGCCCGGAGCTGGTGCCCCTGGCCGTCGCGATCGCCGGTTCCGGCCGGCTGCGCCTGGCGGGCTTGCAGGCCTACGGCGGCCAGGTGCAGCACAGCGAGGGGCCGCAGCTGCGCAGGACTCTCTGCCACCAGGCCGAGTTCCAGGTCGCGGCCGAGCTCGAGCGCCTGGCCCGGGCCGGGCTGGACTGCCCGGTGGTCTCCGGGCACGGCACCGGCACGCTGGAGACGCTGGCCCCGGGCACGGTCTACACCGAGGCGCAGGCCGGCTCCTACGTGCTGCTCGACGCGGCCTACGACCGTCTCGGGCTGCCGTTCGAGCCGGCGCTCTACTGCGTGGCGACCGTGATCAGCCGGCCCGAGCCCGCGCGGGCGGTGCTCGATGCCGGGCTGAAGGCGGTGGCCGTCGACGAGGGCCTGCCCGTGCCGGTCGCGCCGGGCCTGCGCGTGGTCGGCCTGTCCGACGAGCACGCCCGGCTGGCGGTAGCGCCCGGCGCCGGGCCGCAGGTCGGGGACAAGGTGCTCCTCCTGCCGTCGCACATCGACCCGACCGTGAACCTGCACGACGCGCTGTTCGTGTACGACGGCCGGGAGCTGGAGCGGTGGCCGGTCGACGGGCGGCGGGTCACCGCGCTCGCGGTCCCCCCGGGCCTGCCGCGGTGATCACGGTCGCGCCCGGCTCGCCGATCCTGCCGGACACCGCGGCGGCCGGGCCCGGGCGCCTGGTCATCGGCGGATGCGACGCGCTCGACCTCGCCGCCAGGTTCGGCACGCCGCTCATCGTCTACGACGAGGAGCACCTGCGCCGGCGCTGCCGGGAGGCGCTGGCCGCCTTCCCGGACGGGGCGAGCTACGCCACCAAGGCGTTCAGCTGCCGGGCCATGGCCGCCCTGGCGCACGGCGAAGGGCTCACCCTCGACGTGGCGTCGGCGGGCGAGTTCCTGGTCGCCCGCTCGGCCGGGGTGCCCGCGGACCGGCTCGTGGTGCACGGCAACAACAAGTCCGCGGCCGAGCTCCGGCTGGCGCTCGACCAGGGCGCGCACCGCCTCGTGATCGACTCGGCCGACGAGTTCGACCGGATCTCTGCGCTGGTCGGGGCCGGGCACCCGGCGGCCGACGCCTGGCTGCGGGTCAGCCCGGGGGTGACCGCGGACACCCACCCCAGCATCGCCACCGGGCACAGCCGGTCCAAGTTCGGGCTGCCCGCGGGCGCGGCCGTCACCGACCGGCTCGTCGGGCGGATGCTGGCCAGCCGGTCGGTCCGGCTGCGCGGCATCCACATGCACCTGGGATCGCAGATCCGCGACCTGCGGGTCTACGACGCCGCCGTGCGCAAGATGGTGCCGTATCTGCGCGCCTGGGGCCTCCCCGAGCTCTGCGTCGGCGGCGGGCTGGCCGTGGCCTACACGGCCAGGGACCCGGCGCCCAGCATCGCCGGCTTCGCCGAGACGGTGCGCGGGGCCTGCGCGGACGCACTGCCCGAGGTCCGGCTGACCTGTGAGCTCGGCCGCTGGATCGTCGCGTCGGCCGCGGTCACGCTCTACACCGTCGGCAGCGTCAAGCGCTTCGCCGACGGCGCGACGATCGCCGCGGTCGACGGGGGCATGACCGACAACATCCGGGTGGCCCTGTACGGCGCCGAATACGAGGTGCTCGCGCCGGGCCGGCCGCCCGGCCGGGCGGCCGGCCCGGTCACGTTGGTCGGCAAGCACTGCGAGTCGGGCGACATCCTGGCGGCCGACGTCATGCTGCCCGAGAACCTCGCGGCCGGCGACGTCGTGTGCAGCCTGGTCACCGGAGCGTACGGATACTCCATGGCCAGCTCATACAACCGACTGGGCCGACCCGCGGTCGTCTTCGTCCGCGGCGGGCGCGCCACCACGGTGCTCCGCCGCGAAACCCCGCGCGACATGATGCAGCTCGATGTCTGGCCGTCCCGGCAGGAGGACTCGTGATCGCCAGGATCTGGACCGGCGCCACGCACGACGAGGACGCCGACGCCTACGAGGAGTACATGCACGAGGTGGCCGCGCCCGGGTACACGAACGTGCCGGGCCACCGCGCGTTGCTGATGCTGCGCCGGCCCCGCGGCGACGGCAGCACCGAGTTCACCATGATCACCTGCTGGGACGACATGGAGAGCATCGTCGCGTTCGCGGGGGAAGATCCGGAGCGGGCGGTGTTCTATCCGCGCGACGAGCAGCTGCTGGCGGAGCGCGAGCTCACCGTGCGGCACTACGAGGTGTACGGCAGCCACGGCCTGACCGGATGAGCGGGGCCGGGGCGGTCAGATCACCTTCCCCGGGTTGAGCAGGCCGGCCGGGTCCAGCGCGGCCTTGATCGCGCGGTGAACGGCCATCGACTCCTCGCCGAGCTCCTCGGCCAGCCAGCGCCGCTTGATCACGCCGACGCCGTGCTCGCCGGTCAGCGTGCCGCCTAGGTCGAGCGCGGCACGGAACACCTCGTCGGCGGCGGCCCAGACGTTATCCGGCACCCCCGAGCGGGCCAGCTCGCGGTCGAAGACGAACACCGGGTGCAGGTTGCCGTCCCCCGCGTGGGCCACGGTGGCGATCAGGACGCCGTGCCGGTCGGCCGCCCGCTCGATGCGCTCGACCATGTCCGGCAGCCGGGAGCGGGGCACGCACACGTCCTCGACCAGCGTCGCCCCGAGCCGCTCGGTGGCCGGGTGGGCCAGGCGGCGGATGTCGAGCAGCTGCTGCGACTCCGCCTCGCTGCCCGAGACGTCGGCCAGCACCGCGCCCTGCTCCAGGCACACCGCCCGCATGATCTCCACCCGGCTCTCGGAGTCATCGCTGTCGGTCTGGGCGATGAGCAGGGCCTGGACCGGATCGCCGAACCCCAGGTGCTTCCAGTCGTCGATCGCGCGCAGCGTGGCCTTGTCGAGCAGCTCCAGCAGGCTCGGCTGCAGCCGGGCCGCCACGATGTCGGTCACCGCACGCGCCGCCGCGCCGAAGCTCGGGAAGCTCGCGGCCAGCGTGGCCGGCGGCTGCGCGGGCCGGGGGCGCAGCCTCAGGGTGGCCGAGGTGATCACCCCGAGGGTGCCCTCCGAGCCGACGAACAGGCTGGTCAGGTCGTACCCGGCCACGCCCTTGATGGTCCGCCGGCCGGTGCGCAGGATCCGGCCGTCGGCCAGCACCACCTCCAGGCCGAGCACCGCGTCCCGGGTCACGCCGTACTTCACGCAGCGCAGCCCGCCCGCGTTGGTGGCCAGGTTCCCGCCGATGGTGGAGATCTCGTAGCTCGACGGGTCGGGCGGGTACATCAGCCCGTGCGCCGCCGCCGCCCGGTCCAGGTCGGCGTTGAGCACGCCCGCCTCGGCCACGGCCAGCTCGTTGGCCGGGTCGAGCTCGACGATGGCGTTCATCCGGGCCAGCGAGACGATCACGCAGCCGTCGACCGCGGCCGCTCCCCCGGCCAGGCCGGTCCCGCCGCCGCGCGGCACGACCGGGACGCCGTGCCGGCTCGCCCACCGCAGGGTCGCGGCCACCTCGTCCGCGGCGCGAGCCGACACCAGGCACCGGGCCTGGCCGGGCGGGGCCACCGCCGCGGCCTCGTCCCTGGCATAGGCGTCGATGACATCCGGATCGGTGATCACCCGGCCGTCGGGCAGCGCCGCGGTCAGCTCGTCTAGGTCGTCGGCCACAGCGCCACCCTAGCCAGCTTGGCCCGGGCGCGTTCGGCCGCCCGGCGCGGCCAGCCACGAGACGCCGCCGAGGGCCGCGGCGGGCCCTTCGGCTAACGTGCTGGGTGTGGTGAGCCGCGCGGAGCGTTCGATGTCGTTCGGGGCAATCGCCGACGACTACGACCGGCTCCGCCCGCCGCCGCCCGAGGCCGCCATCGACTGGCTGGTGCCCGAGGGCTGCAGGGTTGCCGTCGATCTGGCGGCGGGCACCGGCCTGCTCTCCCGGGCCCTGGCGCGCAAGGTCCCGCAGGTGATCGCCGTCGAGCCGGACCAGCGGATGTCGGCGGTGCTGCGGTCCCGCTCGTCGGACGCCGCGCCGGGCCGGATCCGGGTGGCCAGGGGCAAGGGCGAGGCGATCCCGCTGCCCGACGCCAGCGCCGACGGCGTGTTCATCTCGTCGGCCTGGCACTGGATGGACCCGCAGCGTGCCGCCCCCGAGATCGCCCGGGTGCTCCGCGACGGCGGCCGCTTCGGACTGATCTGGACCGGCCGCGACCGTGAGACGGAGTGGGTCCGCGAACTGGACACTCTCGTCCGCGACCCCGCAGGCCCCGGCGACCCCGGGCGCGACGGCCGGGGGGGCGGGCGCCGCCGCGAGATCGTGGTGCCCGATGAGCTGTTCCGCAACGCCGAAACCGCCTCGTTCACCTACACGCGCGCGATGACGATCGACGACGTCATCGGCATGCTGGCCACCTACAGCCGGGTCATCGTCGCGAGCCCGCAGGACCGGGCGCGGGGGCTGGCCCTGGCCCGGGAGGCGCTGGAGCGGCGGTTCCCCGACGGCGGCGAGATCGGCGTGCCGGTGCGGTCGTGGTGCTGGCGCGCCGACCGGGCGGCGCGTGCCGTTACCCCGTAACCTTGGCGGCGCCTGCAGGCCCGCCCCCCGCTCGCGGGCCTGCAGGCGCCTGCTCATCACGCTGCCCGGCACACCGCGCCGGGCATGCGGACATCGTGGCCCTTGTCCCCCGGTCGCGGAACCCCCCGAAATTTCACATGCTGAATGCCAGTCAAGGCGGGCGAAGCGGTTCCCAGGCGCCGTCCGGCGCGGCATCCTTGACAGAGTGAAGAGCCGGGGCGAGGAGCCCGTCGACCTGATCCGCAGCGTATCGCGCGCCCTGCGGATCATCGAGGAGGTGTCGGGCTCGTCGAGCCCGCTGCCGGTGAAGGTCATCGCCCGCCGGTGCCAGATCAACCTCTCCACCGCCTATCACCTGGTCCGCACGCTCTGTTACGAGGGCTACCTGGTCCGTCTGCCGGACGGCGGCTACGCCGCCGGATCCGAGGTGGCCGGGCGCTTCCACGACCTGATGAACTCGCTGCACCGCCCGGCCGAGGCCAGGACCGTGCTCAGGAACCTGGCCGACGTGACCGCGCACAGCGCCTACCTGGCCAGCATCTCGGGGGGGCGGCTGGTGGTCGTGGACGTGGTCGAAGGAGCCCGCTCGCCGTGGCTGGAGGACCTGCAGCCCGGCCTGGAGACCGCCGCGCACGCGACCGCGGTCGGCAAGGCGCTGCTGACCACCCTGCCCGGCCGGACCCGCCACAAGCTGCTGACCGAGCACGGGATGCGGCCGTTCACCCCGAACACGGTGACCGAGCCCGGCCAGATCGAGTCCGAGCTCGGTCATCTGCGGCCGGGCGACCTGGTCATGGAGCACGGACAGTTCCGCGACGAGGTGTGCTGCGCGAGCGTGGCCATCCGGAGCCATGACGGCTGGTGGGCGCTCGGCACCACGGTCCGCGGGCTCAGCCTGCCGGGCCCGCTGCTGGCCGAGTTGCGGGTCGCCGCCGCCGCGCTCAACTACGCCCCGGCCGACAACTGACCGAGTCCCCGCAAGTCCCCCGCAAGTCCCCCGCAAGTCCCCCGCAAGTCCCCGCAAGTCCCCCGCTGACGTTAACGACGTCCTGCGCTGGCAACTCCGCCCCCGGCCGGCAGCCACGACCCTCCTGACTCAGCACCGTCCTGCCGGTAACCACGCAACAACTGACACGAAGGTATCTTCTGTCACAATGCACCCTCCTGACAGCCGAGCCCCAGCTGTAGATCGGCCGCAGGCCGCGATGTCGGTCTTGACGTGCGCCAGCGCAGTTGGCAACCTTTCCGATAACGATACCGGAAGCGTTATAGGAAGCGGTTGCACAGCGGCGGCCAGGCCGACCTAGGACGTCGGACAAGGAGGGCAGTGACATGACACAGGCGGTGACGGCCCCGGAGAGTGACAGGCCGTTCAAGATCGAACAACGCGGCATCGGCGTCGTTCCCGATACCGAACGGCACGGGAATCCGCGGGAGCTGTTCTGGATCTGGGCCGCGTCCCTGATGGGCATCGTGGACCTGGTGATCGGCGCGGTGGTGATCAGTCTCGGGCTCAGCCTGTGGGCGGCCGTGGCCGCCGTCATCATCGGCAACCTCTCCTACGTCCTGGTCGGGCTGGTGGCCACGAACGGCCCGGCCGCGGGGACCTCGACGATCGTCATCAGCCGCTCGGCGTTCGGCGTCCGCGGCAACGTGGTGCCGACCTTCTTCAGCTGGTTCACCATCCTGTGCTGGGAGGGCGTCAACGCGGTCGTCGGCACGCTGGCACTGATCGGCATCTTCTCGACCTATGGCCTGAACGGAAACGTCTACAAGGCACTGTCGCTGATCATCTTCATCGCCCTCATGGTGGCGTGGGCGATCTTCGGGCACGCCACGATCACGTCCATCAACCGGATCATGACCTACGTGATCGGCGTCGCCATGTGCATCGTGCTCGGCTACGGCTTCCAGCACGTGGACTGGAGCTACGGATGGGGCCACCTGGCCGGGGCCAACAAGGCGACCACGTTCGTGCTCGCGGTCATGATCGTCGCGGCGGCCAACGGCCTGGCGTTCACCAACATGCCCGCCGACTACTCGCGGTACCTGCCGCGCGACGCCAGCCGGTTCAAGATCGCCCTCTACACCGCGCTCGGCGCCTTCCTCCCCGCGACGATCCTCAACGCCGCCGGAGCGATCATCGGCACCAAGCTGAACGCCTTCGATCCGGTGGGCTCGCTGGCCGCGGTCATGCCGCACTGGTTCCACTTCCTCTTCCTGCTCGTGGCGATCATGTCCATGATCTGGGCGAACATCGTCAACACCTACAGCTCGGGACTGAACCTGCAGGCGATGGGCGTCAAGATCGCGCGCTACAAGACCGTGCTGATCGACGCGGTGGTCGCGGCCGGCTTCGTCTGCTACGCGCTGTGGATCAGCAACTTCGTCGACAGCCTGGAGAACTTCCTCGCGCTGATGATCTGGTGGATCGGGCCGTGGACCGCCATCTACCTGGTGGACGCGTACCTCCGCCGGTTCCGGTACCGCAGCGATGACCTGCTGCGCACCGGCGGCGGGCTCTACTGGTTCCGCGACGGCGTCAACTGGGGCGCGCTGGCCGCGCTGGTGCTCGGCGCCGGGGCCGCGGTGCTGTTCACCAACGCCACGCTGTTCGCCAGCCCGCTGACCACCGGTCCCCTCGGCGGCATGGACTGGTCCATCCCCGCGGGGATGATCGTCGGCGGGCTTGTCTACTACCTGGTGGCCAGGCGCTCGATCGCCCGCGAGAACGCGCCGGCTCCCACCGCCGTGCCGGCCGCCGGCGCCGCCGAAGGAGTCGCGTGAGCCTGCCGGGACGATTGATCCTGCGGGCCGGATGGGTCGTACCTGTCGATCCTGGCTTCGCCGTCATCCGCGACGGGGAGGTGGTGATCGAGAACGGCGTCGTGGTGTCGGCGGGGCCGCGCGGCCAGGGGCAGGACGGCCGCGCGGACGGCACCGCGGTGCTCGAGTTCCCCGGGCACGCGCTGCTGCCGGGACTGGTCAACGTGCATACGCACGTGGCCGGATGCCTGTTCCGCGGGCTGACCGAGGACCGAGCGGACGGCTTCTACGGGCTGGCCCTGCCGATGGAGCGGTTTCTGGACGCGGAGGCCACCTACCTGCTGAGCCGGCTGGGCATCGCCGAGGTGCTGCTGGCCGGGTGCACGGTCATCCACGAGATCTACCACCACGCGGCGGCGACCGCCCAGGCCGCCGCGGAACTGGGCGTACGGGCCCAGCTGGCCATGAAGGTGTTCGACACCGACCTGGCCAGCATCGGCACCGGCGAACGGCGGCCGATCCCGGCCGAGGGCGAGCGCAGGCTGCGGCAGAACGTCGAGCTCTACGACGCCTGGAACGGCGCCGCGGACGGCCGGCTGCGGGTCCGCTTCGGCGCCCACGCGGCCGACACCTGTTCACCGCGGCTGCTGGCGATGATCCGGGCGGAGGCCGCGGCCAGGGGCGCGGGCCGGCACATCCACGTGGCCCAGAGCCCGGAGGAACGGGACTTCATGGCCGCCGAGCGCGGCACCGGCTCGATCGAGTTCCTCGCCGACCAGGATTTCCTCGGGCCGGACGTGGTGGTGGCGCACGTGACCTACGCCACCGGGCCGGGCATCGACCTGCTCGCGCAGACCGACACGCCGGTCGCGCACTGCCCGGCCATCGTGGCCAAGCGCGGCCGGTTCGCGCCGGTGCGCGCGCTCTACGAGGCTGGCGTCCGGGTGGGCTGGGGCACGGACTGGGTGACGATGGACCCGTGGGACATGATGCGCTTCGGCATCAGCGTCGCCCGCCTGGCCGACCGGCGGATCGACCTGCTCAGCGCGAGGGAGGCGCTGTGGCGCCTGACCATGGGCAGCGCGGGCGTCCTCGGCATCGACGGCCAGGTCGGCTCGCTGGAACCGGGCAAGCAAGCCGACCTCATCCTGGTCGACCTGCGCCAGCCGCATCTGGCGCCGGTGTCCGACCCGGTCGCCACGCTGGTCTATAACGCTTCCGGCCGCGACGTCACGCATGTCATGATCGGCGGGAAGTTCGTGGTCGCCGACCGGCGGCTGCAGACCGCCGGCACCGACGAGGTGGTGCGCGCGGCGCAGGCGGCGGCCGAACGGATCTGGGACGCCGCCGGGCTGCCGCCT
>JASHUI010000786.1:0-2578 GCA_030040095.1 Streptosporangiaceae bacterium
AGGGGGCCGGCCAACGGCATGCCCGCCAAACGCATCCCGCAGCTACTCCCCGACCTCTTCAGCAGCCTGGCCAGCACCAGCGTGTTCATCGCGGGCAGCCCGCAGTTTGTGGACGACTGCATAGCCGCGGCCAAAAAGCTGGGCGCCGAGGATCACCTGCTGCACACCGAAAGCTACGTGCCGCAGGACCAGCCCGCAACGGCGGAAGAGCGGTGACCGCCGGCCGCGGCCAGGTGGCGGCGTCGCCTAGGGCGAACTCCCGCCGTGCCTGGCCTCTGATCAGCCCGGCCGGAGCCGCCCGCGACGCCACGCAACCGCTCCTCGTCCACGTCCCGCAGGCCGGCGTCACCCTTCGAACGGACGCGAGCGGGTCACAGATCCGTCTCGCGCCGGATGTGCCGCCAGGCGGACGCGCCGCACGCTGAACGGGTCGGTCTGGTTGAGGATGTCTGGAGGTTCGTTCAGTGAAACTGTTGCATGTCATAGCCACGCCGCGCGGCGAGGAATCCGGCACACTCCGCGTCTCGCGGGCCTTCCTGGCGAGCTTGCAGGGCCAAGACAGCGACCTCGCCGTTGACGTGGTCGATCTGTACGGCTGTGATCTGCCTGCGGTGGCCGGCGACAACATCAAGGCGAAGTACACGCTCATGGTCGGACGGCCGATCGACAAGAACCACGTCGAGTCTTGGCGCCGGATCGAGGCGCTCATCGCGCACTTCCTGTCGGCCGACGTGTACCTGATCACCGCCCCGATGTGGAACCTGAGCGTTCCCTATGCGCTGAAGTACTACATCGACTGCCTGGTGCAGCCCGGCTACCTCTTCCGCTACGACGAGACCGGCCAGGTCGTGCCCCTGGTGCATGGCAAGAAAATGATTTGCGTCACCTCCCGGGGCGGGGACTACTCGGCCGCCAGCCCGATGCGTGCCTTTGATTTCCAGGAGCCGTACCTGCGGGCGATCTTCGGCCTGACCGGTATCACGGACATCGAGTTCATCAACGCCGAGCCCATGGACGTCACCGCCGAGCTGCGGGAGGGAGCCATTTCTGCCGCCGTCGCGACGGCGGGGAAGCTGGCCGCGCAGGTCTTTTCCACGGTGTGATCACGCCCGGCGTCCGACGGGCAGGCAGCCGTCAGGGCGTGCTGGGTCTGCGCGCGAGGACAAGCCGGCACCGGGGGCTGCCGTCCTCGCGCGCGCCTAGAGCCGTCAAGGGGACCGTCGTCACGGTGAACCCGGATGCTGTCAGGTCGTCGCGGACCGCGTGCAGCGGGCAGGTGCGGTAGTACATGACGAACGGGGGACGCCACACCGCATTGCGGACCCTCATGGCCAGGTCGAACCCGAGCAGCGCCCAGTACCAGGGCGAGGTGACGGGCTGCGGCGCGCCGACCGGGAAGGCGAAAAGCCCGCCCGGCCGCAGCGCGCGGTACACGCCGGCGAACAGCGCGGGCCGCTCGGCGGGCAGGAAGTGCCCGAACGCCCCGAAACTGACCGCCAGGTCGAAGGCCCCGGCGAACGGCAGCGCCCGGACGTCGGCCCGCACCCACCCGGCGCCCGGGTGCGCGCGGCCCGCCTGCGCGAGCATGCCGGCGCTGAAGTCGACGCCGGTGATCGGTCCTTGGCACACGGATCCGAGGACCTGCAGGCCCGCGCCGGTCCCGCAGCACACGTCCAGCCCCCGGCCGAACGGGCCGAGCGGGCGCAACGCGCCGGCGGTCGCGTCAAGCAGGACTTCGGGCGTTCGGAAAGGCGTGTGGTCGAACTTCGGGGCGAGCAGGTCGTAGCCGCCCTCGACGGAGGACAGCGCCTGGACCGCCAGTTCACGCACGGACGGGCCTTCAGGCGAGAACATCGGCCCAGGGTACGTCAGGGGATGACCTCGACCTGGCCGAGGTGCTCGGCCAGCCATGGCCCGGTGACGGAGCACGGGTCGCGCGCGACGTCCGCCGGCCTGCCCGCCGCGACGATGCGCCTGCCCTGCGGGCCGCCGCCCGGGCCCATGTCGATGAGGTGGTCCGCGACCGCCAGCAGATCCAGATCGTGGTCGATGACGATGACCGTGGCCCCCGCGTCCAGCAGCCGGTCGAGCACGACGACGAGCGTGGCGACGTCGAGCGGGTGCAGGCCGGCGGACGGCTCGTCGAAGACGCACAGCGTGCCGCGCTGGCTGCTGCGCAGCCGGGTGGCGATCCGCAACCGCTGTGACTCGCCGCCCGACAGCGAGGGCGTCGGCTCGCCGAGGCGCAGGTAGCCCAGGCCGACTTCGTCGACGGGCCGCAGCGCGGCAGCGACCGGCGCGTCCCCGGCGAATCTCTCGAGTGCGTCGGTCACGGTGAGGTCGAGGACGTCGGCGATGGTCAGGCCGCCGATCCGGACGGCCAGCGTCGCGTCGTTGAAGCGGGCGCCGTGGCAGGTCGGGCACTGAACGCTGATGTCGGGCAGGTACTGGACGTCGAGGTCGACGCCGCCGAGGCCGCGGCAGGTCGGGCTTGGGCGGTCACGCGGGCTCTCGGGAAACTGCGCCGCGCCGTCGCGGGCGATCAGCTGCTGAGGAATCCGCGGATGGCTGCGGCGAT
>JASHUI010000082.1:0-2696 GCA_030040095.1 Streptosporangiaceae bacterium
CCGCTCCCGCTGGTCATCCTCAGCCCGCTGGTCTCGGGCAGCCCTTATCTGCTGCCGGTTCAACGCCAGGCTGATGAGCCCCGCCAGCGTCGCGCCAGCCAGCGTCGTTGCCGCACCGAACCAGAGATCGCCATTCACGCCAGACAGGCTAGACCTGCCGGAACTTCTCTTGGATCTTAACCAGACGGCCAATCCGGCAGCACGCTCCGGTCAGTGCCACACCGCACCCCTCGGTCTCGGCGCTGGAACGGACGTTCTACATCTGCCTACTCGTTCAGCAGGCATTCCTATTCGATCCGATCGTCCGCCGACTACGCTCAGCGACAACGGCTGTGGTGCGGCTCGCGAGCGAATAGCCGCCGTTATGCGCGGCTACACGATCGACGACCCGCGAACTCACGGCCGCGCACGATCAGGTTAATCTGTGCGCCGAGGCCGTCCGCGCGTAACGGTATGAGCGAAGGGTCCCATACTAGCTATCCCTATATTCGGCGATCATCGCGACAGGTAACATCTAGCACCCATTAGGTGCTCGCTGTCGTGCCGCTTTCTGGCAATCATGCGTCGCCCGAGGTCCAGCAGACCTTGGCTTAGGAGCCGCTTGAGGTTAGATGATCGGAGGTAAACATTCACATCACATGCTCTGCGTAGCGATTCCTCAGCATGGCCTAGGGTGGCGTTGCCGCTGTTGGGTCAGTCAAAGCCGGTGAAGCTCTTGGCCGCGATGCAGAATTCGTTGCCCTCCGGGTCTTGCATTACGGTCCAGCGCTGGCCGGGTATGCGGTGTTCGCCGACAACCGTGGCACCGAGCCGGACTAGCTCGCTGACGGCATCGGGGTCGGGGTTTACCAGGTCGATGTGAACGCGGTTCTTGGCCTGCTTCGGCTCGGGCACCTTGTTGAAGTACCAGGCCGGTTCCCGCCGCTCGCCGTCGGATCCGCCGATGGAGGCGAAGAACTCGCTGCTGCCCTTATCGAGCGGGCGGCCGAGCACTGCCGACCAGAAGGCCGCCAGCTTCAGCACGTCGTCGCAGTCAAAGGCGATGTTGCCGAGCCTGGCCGCCATGGCATCCTTCCCTGGTGCGCGGCACGGATCATTGCACCGATGGCGGTGGCCGGCAAGCGGGACTCGCCTGGGGGCCGGGTGCGCGCCGTGCGCCGGGTGATCGCTGGTTACGTCTTGGTGGCGGGTGCGGTGTTGCCGCGGTGGCTGAGCGTGGTCTCGGGGATGATTGCGGGCTGTGGCCGATGTGCTGCCGCCGGAGGGACCGTCTGCGGATTTACGTGATGCGCTGATCGCGGCGCAGGCGGAGCGGATCGCGGTGCTGGAGGCGCTGGTCGCTGAGCTGCGGGAGCGGCTGGCTTCGGCGGAGCGGGCGGGGTCGCGGAACAGCGGGAACTCCTCGATGCCGCCGTCGGCGGATGACCTGCCCGGGCGGACGATGCCGCGCAAGCAGCGGCGGGCCGCGGAACGGACGGAGAACCGGGGCAAGCAGCCGGGCAGCCCGAGCGCGGCAATGTGGTGGGAGGTCCCGGACCGGACCGAGGATCATTACCCGCAGGGCGGATGCGCGTGCGGCCGGGACCTGGCGGACGCTGCTGACCTGGGCGTGGCGCGGTCGTATCAGCAGGAGGAGATGCCGGCGGCGCCGGCGGATATCCCGCGCCGGGGGGGTTCGGCCATATCGGGGGCGCGGAGTTGCGACCTGGCCGGCCGATGGTCAACTGTGCAGTTTTCGGTGAATGGGTCGGTGTGTTCGTGCCGTTGCTGGCCTGCTTGTCAGCCGGCCAGCAGCAGGCCACCGTCGACAGTGAGCACTGTCCCGGTAACGTAGCGGTTCTGCATCAGGTAGAGGTGGGCCAGGGCGATCTCCTCTGGCTCCCCGATCGTGCCGAGAAGCGTGTGCTGTGCCAGGCGGGCGAGGACGGCCTCACGCTGAGGCTCGGGAACCCCGTCCCACAGCGGCGTGCGGATTGCGCCGGCGCGCACCGCATTGACACGCACCGGGGCGAGTTCGGCCGCCAGGCCGCGCACCAGACCCTCGGCGGCGCCGGCCCCGGCGGCCGCTAGTGCAGCTCCGGGAAGCGGCCGCTGCCCGATCGTCCCTGTCGTCAGGGCGATCGAGCCGCCCGCGCGGAAACGCGAGGCCGCGGACCTGATGACCCCGACTGCGCCCCAGAAGCGCACATCAAGAACGGCGCGCGCCTCAGCGGGGCTCATCTCGATGAGCGGACGCGGGGTGAAGGAGTCCCCGGCGGTGAACACGAGATGGTCCAGCTCACCGACGTGCTCGAACAAACCGCCGATGGAGTCCTCGTCACGCACGTCGAGAACCGCGCCGTCACAGCCGGCCGGCAGCTCGGCCACGGCAGCGTCGACTCGCTCAGCTCTGCTCGACACCACCGTCACCGCTGCTCCCTCTCGGGCCGCCGCCCGCGCCGTGGCCAGGCCCATGCCGGAGCTTCCTCCGATGACGACAACCCGCTGGTCTATCAGGGTCATTTCTGTCTCCCGGTGCATGATGTCTCACTGTGACATCATCAGCATAGCACACTGATGGCTCACTGAGACATCACTGCTATCCTTACAGCGTGCCCCGGTGGGACCCCGAAGCCGCACAGCGGCTGCAGACTGCCGCGATCGAGCTGTTCCTCGAGTTCGGGTACGAGAACGTCACAGTCACCCAGATAGCCGAC
>JASHUI010000787.1:0-2674 GCA_030040095.1 Streptosporangiaceae bacterium
CGGACGGCACCATTGATGAGAGCTTGACCGCTATGCCGGTTGCCCGGGGAACACCATGCGCCGAACCGCACAGCGGCGGCCCGGCGGCCTGGCGTCTGTGCTTACTGCAGTTCCGATATCACCCACTCAACCATCGCGGCCAGCAGGCAGGCGGACCCGGCGAGCAGGAGTGCTATCCGTGCTTCTTTACCCATGACTTCCCCCTTGTCGCGAACCGCCCGGCGCGCTTTGCGGCAGCTGAACGGGCAGCCGGTTTTGTCACGTAGGTCCAGCCTGCACCCGCGCGCGGGCGGCCCACATCGTTAACCCGGGTAGTCCTTATGCGGCGGGCGCGAAGCGCAGCCGCATGCCGCGCCGTCGCAGGACGGACCGGAACCACAGGACGGAGGCTCCGATGCCCGCCGCGATGAGAGAGGCCGTGGCGACGGTCGAGAGCAGCAGGAACGCGGGGACCGGCTCGATGGCCAGCAGCGCCCCGAGGCAGGCCGCCAGGGCCAGGAAGATCCCCGACCAGAACAGGGTCGCCCGCTGGAAGAAGCAGTGCAGGCCGTCACGGCAGCTGACCGGCTGCTTCAGCGCGATCATCTCGGTGGCCAGCCTGGCGCACAGCGGGTTCGGCCCGCGCGCGGTGCGGGCGAACAGGATGCACAGGCAGAGGTTCGCGAGCGGGAAGTGCAGCAGGAAGATCCACAGGTTCCCGGTGGCCAGCGCGACCACGGTCTGCAGGGTGAGCACGATCGAGCAGATCATCAGCAGCCCGGTGACGGACCCGGTGGCCAGCCTGCGGACGCCGACAGTGACCCAGATCGTGGCGAGCCCGGCGATGAGCCCGGCATCCCGCCCGCCGAGCCATGCGCCCAGGGCGAAAGCGGCGACCGGAAGGCCGACGGATTCGATCAGGTTCCAGCCCGCCGTGCGTATTAGCTGCAGCGGACGCGGAAGCTCGAGGTGCTCGCCCATCGCAATAGTGTACGCCGGGGACGCAACTTGTATTCCCAGCTCAGGACCCCTAACAGGTTCCATGCAGCCGCCCGGGGGATCAGGCGAGGCGGGCCGCGAGCCTGCGGTACAGGCCCGGGAAGTTGACCTTCAGGCGGGCAGGAAAGGAGAGCCACTGGGGGATGACGATCTCGTCCCGGCCTCGCTTGATCGCGTCGACGATCGCGTTCGCCGCGACCGGCGCGCTCATCAGCTGCGGATGCTGCCGCTGGTATGGCACGCGACGGCGCTCGAAGAAGGCGGTGTCCACCACGCCGGGGCTGACCAGGGTCACCCCGACCCCGAGCGGCCGCAGTTCCGCGCGCAGCGTCTCCGCGAGGCAGCCGAGGCCGGCCTTGGTGGCCGAGTACCACGCCTCGCCCGGCACGCCGACCAGCCCCGCGATCGACCCGACGAAGACGAGCCGGCCGACCCCCGGCTTCAGGTGCGGTATCGCGGCGCTGGCCAGGTGGGCGGCGGCGCGCAGGTTCACGTCGACCAGGAGGTCGATGTCGGCCTCGGTCATCGAGGCGAACGGGCCAGCCCAGCCGACCCCGGCGTTGGACACGATGATGTCGAGCCCGCCGAGGGCGCCGACAGCCGCTTCGAGTGTCCGCCGGGGGCACCCTGGCTCCCGCAGGTCCCCGGGGATGCTGACGCCGCCGGTGTCGGCGGCCACCCGCTCCAGCGCCGCCAGGTTGCGCCCGGCCACCGCCACGTGCACGCCGTGCTCGGCGAAGGCCCGGGCGGTGGCGGCTCCGATGCCGCTCGACCCGCCCGTGACAAGCGCGCGCAACCCGGTCAGCGCCCGCAGCATCAGGCTCTCCGCCGCGCCGGGACGTGGACGTAGAGTTCCTTCCGGTCTGGCTCCGCCACCGGAGTGTCGGCGGGCGGCGGGAGCAGGTACTCGGTCTCCCGCTGGTGCTCGGAGTACTGCCGGTCGGCGTTGTAGACCTTGTCGAACTTCCAGATCATCTTGACGAAGTTGGTCTGGCCCCGGAGCAACTGCCGGGCGACGAGTCCGGTTGTCTCGGCGAGCGCCGCGACGCCCAGGTGCTTGCGGGCCAGGACCGCCTGGGTCTTCACCAGCTCCTGGTAGAAGCGGTACAGCGGCAGCCGCGTGGGGAGCACCGCGTGCTGCACGTCGAACAGGCGGTAGTCGAGCGTGGTCAGCCGCCGGGACTCGGTCAGCCAGGTCTCGGTGCCCGGGTACGGCGTCTGCACCGTGATGTTGACGATCTCGGGGACGCTCATGGCCCACTCGCGCACGAACGCGAACCGCGCCTCGTCCCAGTCCGGGTCGGCGATGATGTTGATGGCCACCATTAGCCCGATGGACCTGGCCACCTCGAGCGCCTTGTTGTTGACCTTCGGGCTCGTCCGCTTGCGGAACTGCCTGAGCCCGTCCTCGTCCAGGGCCTCGAGGCCGAGGAACATGTATTCGAGGCCGAGCCGCTTCCAGCGCCGGAACACCTCCTCGTTGCGCAGCAGCACGTCGCAGCGGGTCTCCAGGTAGTAGCGCTTGCGGATCCGCCGCCGCTCTAGCTGCCGGGCGATCTCGTCGCCTTCTTCGGCCTTGATGAACGCCACGTCGTCCACGATGAACACGCCCGGTTCCCTGATCCGGGTCATGTCCTCCACCGCTGCCTCCGGTGACAGCCGACGGTAGCTGCGGCCGTAGAAGGTCCAGGCGCTG
>JASHUI010000788.1:0-5484 GCA_030040095.1 Streptosporangiaceae bacterium
TCGGCCATCAGTCCCAGCACGAACGCCCGCGCCCGGCGCCGCGGCTCTACCCTGCGGAAACGGGTCCCGGCACGGGTCATCAGCTCATCGAGTATCCCCGCCCAGCGGACGGGGTCTACGCTGTGGCCAGCGGCCACCAGAAGATCATCACGTGTCATCACAAACCGGGATGATCAGACGGTGGCCGCCCGTCTCCAGCACCGGCACGCGGAAGATCTAGGCTCAGCCAGGAGACAGGGCTGCATCCCTGCCAGCGGCGGCCGGCGCGGCATCCGTCCGCCGTCTCGTGCCAGGAGGGCACATGCACCGAGGCGAGATCTGGTGGGCCGAGTTCGACGAAAGACGGCCTGTCGTGCTGCTGTCGGAAGACGAGCCATCCGGGCTCCTGGCGATGCAGGTCGTCGCCCCGGCGGACGCCGGCATCTCCGGCCTGGGAATCGAAGTGGCAGTCGGCATCCAGGAAGGACTGCCCTTCGAAGGCGCGCTGCGCGTGGTGTTCCCCCGCCCGGGCTTCACCCCTTGCACCTGGCTGACCACCCTGAGCCGGGACGACCTGATCGAGCGGGCGGGCACGCTGTCCCCCGAAAAGCTCAGCGAGATCGACGATGCCCTCCGTGCCGCCGACCGCAGGACGAAATGGACCCCGGCCGCGGCGGCCAGGCTCAGCGAGATCAAGGATTCCCGCCGTCCCGGGGGACTCTAGAAGACGGACAAGGAACGGACTCCCCGCTAATCAGGTCGATCTTGCCCGGACAGCCGACGGTCCACATCGCCTCAGCAACAAGATCACGATCTACGGCTGGAGTACTAGAACTAATGGTCGGGGTGGCCGGATTTGATTCCCTATGGAAGCTGATGTGTCAAGACCATCGCCGAAGGAAGTCTTCTGATCTTGCTGTGGTGTCGGCGGTTGCCCGGGCGGCGCTGATAGCTGATCTTGATTCTGGACGGTTATGGCTGGTTGCGGGCGCGAGAGGGCCTTGCGGAGCCGGCCGCAGATGCCGGCGAGGTCGTCGGTGAGCCATGCGGCGTAGCTGCGCGGGTGGAAGGTGTCGTGGTAGGCGGAGTGTGCCAGGTCGTCGGGGACGTGGTCGTCGGCGCCTTCGAGCCGTTTCCGGGGGATGGCGGTGCGGGTGATGAGCTCGCGGAGGTCGCCGGCCTGGTCAGGGTCCAGGGTGATGCCGGTCTCGGGCATGATCGTGATCCTTCCTGGCGGCGGCGTGCGGGCATGCCGGGACGCCCGCGCGGTGGCCGCCGTGCACGGGCGGGACAGGTGATGGCAGCGGCCGGAGGGCCGGGCGAAGTCCGCGGGTCCGGCCTGGCGCGAGGTCTGCTGTGTCAGGTAGCGGGCTTGACTGCCTGGCCGCGGGGCCGCGACGATCGGGGGCGGGGAGGGTCGCCTCGCCTGTCCGGCCCGGTTGCGGCCGTCTGAGGGGCCTTGCGCGCCAGCTTGCGGCTGCGCCGGCGTTTGCGGACGTCCTCGGGGACGGTCCACTTGTCCGCGATGATCTTCTTGGCCTGTTCAGCGGTGACCGGGTTGCTGTTGTTGTCGCAGATCAGGTACGGCGTGCCGCGGTGCAGCACGGTCCAGGCCCGTTCGGCCAGATGCCCGGCGACAACGCAGCAGGCCTTGAGGTGGGTGGCGCCGCGCTCGGTCATCTGCAGGTAGTAGATCCGGGCGAGCTGCGGGTCCTGGCGGCGGGCGGTGCCGGCGGCGCGGACGAACGCCGGCCGCAGCTGGGACGGCCCGGCTTTGCTCATCGGCTGGCCCTTGCGGTCGGTTTCGCCGGTCTGGCTGGCCCGCGGGGCGAGCCCGGCATAGGACTTGAACCGGGTCCCGTCACCGAACCGGCCGGGCCGGCCCATCGCGGCGACCAGGACCGGGGCGCTGATCTCGGCGAACCCGGGCAGCGACCGGGCCAGCTGGCCGGGATCGACGCGCCGGTAGTGCTGTTCGCGGGCCGCGGCGTGGACGGCCAGTTCGGCCTGGATGGCGCGCAGCAGCCGGATCTCGGTGACCGCTTCAGCGGCCAGCTCGCCATAGGGCACGGCCGGGTGGTCACCATACAACTCGACAGCCGCGGCCGCGGCGGCCCGCCACTGGGCGGCCCGCTGCGGTCCTTGCTGACGCCCGGACGCCGCGGTGATCAGCCGGGTCAGCTCGGCCGCGCCGGCCGCCAGCAGCAGGCGCGGGTCCGCGAAGCGTTCCAGCACGGCCAGGTCGGCCTTGCCCAGATCGCCGACCAGCGGGGTCATCGGCATCAGCTGCCGGACCAGGTCCTTGATCCGCACCTTGTGCTTGCTGGCCGCCTCAGTGAGCCGCCCGCAGGCCCGGACCCGCCGGTCCAGCGCGGCCGCGTCCGGGCCCGGCAGCTCCAGACGCTGCAGCCCCCGCGGATCAGCCAGCGGCATCCGCGCCAGGGTCTCCGCGTCGATCCCGTTCGTCTTCGCGTGCCGCCGCAAGAACCGGCGCAAGTCCGCAGCCTTCGCCGAGGACACCCGGTAAACAGCGTGCCCGCGGCGGGCGAAGAACACCGCGACCGGCATCCACGCCGGCCCGGCCGGACCCGGACACCACCGCCAGCCGCGTGCCTTCCGGCGCGCCGGCCAGCGCGGCCTGCTCAACTGCCGACAGCGATTCCACCGTCGGCACGCACGACGACCGGCCCGCCACCCGCCCGTCGGCCTCCAGCACCCGCACCGAATGCCGCGACGCGATTCCCAGGTCAATCCCCACCAGGCGCCGCGGCACCGGCTGCCCGTCCTGCTCCTCCACCCAGCCACCTCATTCCCGCATCCAGACTCATCAGCTCCGGCGGCGCACCAGGCAGCAACCCATCAGCCACGGTCCCAGGGCGGCAGAGCCCGGCAACGGCTCCCACTCATGTGCTGCAACCGGGCCAGACCCCCGGCCGGGGGCCGGCCCACTTCCCTCATGCGGGTCATCCGTGGCCAGGCCAGCAGTGGCAATCAAATCCGCGAGGCCTGGCGAGAACGCCAGCCTCAGAACCTAAGTCGTCGCCACCTACCGGACCAGCCGGGGATGCTATGCAACCCTGGAACCCCCGCGCTGATCAAGCGCCGGAGTTCCTTACATGAACCGGCGGCCTCTTCGTCCCGAAGCAATCTCTGCGGATACGGCCTGGTCTGGGCAAAGCCGAACCGGGGGCTCTTCATCCTCACCTGTGCAAACGCCCTGAGTGGGTCGCGCTGAGTAGGACCGGACCTGAGCACGTTGGCCCCCGTGGCCCTCTGGCGAGGAGGTAGGGGTTACCTACGGCAGTCAAGATCAAACGGAACTTCGCGGTACGCCCTAGCCGCCTCAGCTTTGGCGCTCAGCCTTGCCGTCCGCTCCACAGTGCGGGCCGATGAGATCGCTGTCTTGCACCGCTGCACCTGGACTGCTGGTGATGAGGCGGTGTGCCGGGCAGGATTCCGCCGTTGGCTGGCTGGGGCTTGTCGGCACGGAACTGAGAGACACCGCCGACCATCTGGACCGCATGGCAGCCGCCACGGAACCCGAGGCTTGCCGGATTCCGTGCGGTGTCTGCGCCGAGCATGGCAACACCCTGACCAGAACGGACGCGAAGGCGTAGTGCCGAGACATGGACTGCGACTGGACGTGGGAGTAAACGGAGGCGCATCGCAGGTGCGCTGGTCGAGTTGCGGGGGAATTCGCGTGCCTGACCGGTTCATCCGGATCCCCACCGCTGTCGCCGTGGCCGCCGCGTCTCCATGATCAGACATCTGCTCCCGCGGGTGTGTCAGGTCCGCGGTCGGCGTCATCTGGGTCAGGTTGCTTCGGTGGGCAGATATACCAGTGGCTTGGTGGGATCCGCACGCCGCGCCCGGCAGTTTGCATTGCCAGGAGAAGGTCGAATGCCTCGGGGCAGCCGATCTTGCCATCTTCGTAACAGTCGGCTAGTACCTGCTGGGTATCGATGGCGTTGATGCCGCGGTGTCTGGCGAAGTCGACGGCGGGTTGGTCGTCACTGATGAACGACCAGGAGGGCTCGCGCGTCTCGATGTAGTGGATTGCCTCGGCTTCGCCGAGGTGAAGGGTTGCGGGCTCAGCCGGCCTCGCTCCCAAGGCCCTGCGGATCGCCTGAATTTGGATGATCTCAGCTACCCCATCGCCAGCCTCGATTGGGCGCCCGAGCCAGCCGGTATCAGTGATACCGAGGCGGCCTGCCTCGTACTGGATCGCCTCGGTCCAGTACGCATGGCCGGTGAATCGTTCCTTGAGGAGGTCGAGGCGGTCGACGACAGCGAAGTTTTGGAGCGTACAGGCGTCAATGACCGCGTTGCCTGCGGCAGCGCTCACAGCATTGGCACCGGTTCGTGGTCAGTTGGCCTGCTGGCCGGAGACATCGTTGGCGGGAGACGTGGAGGGGACAGTTCCTCCAGCAAGGTGTCGGCGTCGATCTGAACTAGGGTGGCGATGGGCCGAATGCTTATGCGCCCCCTTACGTATGCCTCGACGGCCCTGGTTAGCAGTCCTTCGGGCAGGCGCCTCTCGCGGCGTGCCTGTAGATCGGCGGCGCGACCTCCCCGCAGGCCGATACGCGCCGAGGACATGCGGCGTACGGCATCCCGGCCGACAGCGTTGATGATGCCCGTGTTGTGAAGCCGGAACGCCAGGGCGTCGAGACTGACTCGGTAGCGGCTCAGAAGGTTGGCGATCAGCTCTTCGGTAGGCGAGGTGACGCCTTCGAACGCGGATCGCAGCGCGGTGGCGGGCATCAGGAACGCTGCGGCAAACGCATTGGCGCGTGTCTCCTGGGGAGTCTTGCTCGCTGTGATGTTCTCGTCGATGATCTCGTTGCCGTCACCGGCTAGAACGTGGCCTAGTTCGTGAGCGAGGGTATAGCGCTGCCGGTGAGCGGGGATCGAGCTGCTCACCATGATCAATCGGAATTGCGGGCGAGTGATCGCGAGGCCGTCAAGGCCGGAGGGCAGGGGTTCGACGGCTGTGTCGATGTTGAGCTTGTCCTCGATGAGCGAGGCTAGCGCGCCGATTTCCGTCGGCAGATCGGTGTCCCCGACGCCGAGCATTTTGCGTGTCCGTTCGGCTAGAGCCTCGCCTTGCTGGTGTGCCTGGCCGCGAGAGGGTCGCGTGATTACGGGCAGGGGCGGTGTTTCGAATCCGGTACTGCGGAGGAGCTGATCGGTTTCAAGCATCTCTTCTGCCCGGGTGAGAGCTTGTTCGATTGCGGGATTACTGCCGGGTTGCACGCGAGCTGCAATCGATACCGTCTCGCGTTCTTGGTCGGGGTCTGCGAGCAGATCTTGTACCGGGACGCCGAGGGTCTCGGAGATCAGCGCGACCTCCAAGGACTTGAAATTCCGCTTACCTGTCAGCGCCTTCGACAGGGTGCTCGGATCCAGACCGATGGCTTGGGCGACGGCGTGCTGAGTCATTCCTGAGGCTTCGATGGCCTTCAGGATGCGGTTAGCGAGGGCATCCTCAGTCAGGGCCATGTC
>JASHUI010000789.1:0-6045 GCA_030040095.1 Streptosporangiaceae bacterium
GGCCAGCCGCTCAGCCGCTCAGCCGCTGCAGCCGCGGGTCGCTCAGCGGGCTGGCGCGAGCCGGGCTGCCGCCCGGAGGTTCTGGCTCAGCTCGCGATCGCCGATGGCGCAGCCACGTCGTGCGGCCAGGGGTGTCCCACAGGGTGCGCGGCGGCATCACCGGCGGCGGGGAGCGGCCGGACCAGGCCGCGCGCAACGACCTCGTTAGCCAGCCTCACCCGGCGATTCGGGCCCTCGGCGATCTTCAGCTTCTGGTACAGCCGCAGCAGGTGCTGCTTGACCGCGGCCTCGGTCACCACCAGGTCCGCGGCGATCTGGCGGGCCGTGGCCGGCGCCACGAACGCCTCGTCGGACAGGGCAGGCCGGCACAGCGAGGTCACCACGTCCAGCTCCCGCCGGGTGAGCTCGGGCGCCGCGGGGCGCCGCAGCTCGACCTCGGCGGACAGCTCCTCGGCCGCGAGGCCGAACACCCGGCAGCGGGCCGATCCGAAGCTCAGCACGTCGCCGTCCTCGAGCACCCGGCGCGCCACCAGGCGGCCGTTGACCCGGGTTCCGTTGCGCGATAAGCCGAGATCGGTCACGTAGGCATAAGGCCCGCGGCGGACGATCTCGGCATGCAGCCGGGACACGCTCGGATCGGCCAGGTGGACGTCAACGGACCGGCCCCGCCCGATGGTGGTCACGTCCTCCCGCAGCGGCGTCATCAGGCCGCTGTCCTCGACGCGGATGTAGGGGCCATCCATGAAACGTTCCTCCTGCCTGTCGAAGCAGCTACTGATTTCTCACTATTCAGTTACCCTTTTCGGCGCTTGTTGTACCGCGGCCGGCGTCATGGATTGGGCCATGGATTGCGGGGCAGGCGCGGCCCGCGGCGGCCATGGCACGGGCACCTGGGTGGGCGGGGCAGGCGCGGCCCGGAAGTACACTGCCCAGCGAGCAGTCCGAGAGGAAGACATATGCCGGAAAAGTCGTCCAGGGGGCTGGCCGATGTGGTCGCGGCGTCCACGGCGCTCAGCGACATCGACGGGCAGGCGGGCCGCCTGTTCTACCGCGGCTACGACATCAACCAGATCGCGGGGGCCGCGACCTTCGAGGAGATCGCCTACCTGCTGCAGCGCGGCACGCCGCCAAGCCCGGCCGAGCTCGGCGGGTACCTGCGCGAGATGGCGGAGGCCCGCGCGCTGGGCCAGCTGGTGGCGGGCTGCCTGCCCGAGGTCGCCGCCAGCCAGGAGCCGATGGAGGCGCTGCGCACGCTGGTCTCGCTGGCCAGCGCGGACGACCCGGACAAGGATTCCAACCAGCCGGAGGCCAACCTGCGCAAGGCGGCCAGGCTGACCGCGCAGCAGCCGGTCCTGATCGGCGCCTACGAGTCGGCCCGCCAGGGCCGCCCGGTCCCGGCGCCAGACGCCGACCTCGGCCTGGCCGCGAACTTCCTGCTCCAGATCACCGGAGCCAGGCCGTCGGAGCGGGAGGCGCGGTTCTTCGACACCTGCCTGGTGCTGCACGCCGATCACACCATGAACGCCTCCACGTTCGCCGGCCGGGTCTGCGCCGCCACCCTGTCCGACATGCACTCCGCCGTGGTCGCGGCGCTCGGCACGCTCAAGGGGCCGCTGCACGGCGGGGCGAACGAACAGGTCATGCGCGAGCTGGAGGCGACCAGGGCGGCGGCCAGTGCCGCCGGCGGCGACCCGGTCGAGGCCGCGGCCACCCGGACCGCACAACGCCTCGAGGCGGGCGAGAAGATCATGGGGTTCGGGCACCGGGTATACAAGGTCGAGGATCCTCGCGCTAGTCACCTGCGGACGATGTCGGCGGAGCTAGGCTCGGCCTCGGGCGACGACACCTACTACCGGATGTCGCGCCGGACGGAGGAGGTCGTGCTCGCTGAGAAGGGTCTCTACCCGAACGTGGACTTCTTCGCCGCCACGGTCTATCACTACCTGCGCATCCCGACCGACCTGTTCACGCCCGTGTTCTCCGCCAGCCGGATGGCGGGCTGGACGGCGCACGTCATCGAGCAGCACGCGGACAACAGGCTGATCAGGCCGGACAGCGAGTACATCGGCGAGAGCGGGCTCACCTGGGTGCCGCAGGGGGCGCGATGAGGCACTCCGCCCCGCCGGCGTCCCGGTCGCGCAGGCAGCACCACCGGGCGGCCGCGTCCGGCCGCGTCCGGTGGCAGCACCTGCCGTACGCGATCGTGCTGTGCGGGCTGACCCTGGCGTTGGTGTGGATCCGGCAGAGCGGACAGAATGTCAAGGGGGGTACCTTGGCCGTGGCCGGGATCCTGTTCGTCGCCGCGCTGGCCAGGCTGGCGCTGCCGGAGCGGCGGGCGGGCATGCTTGTCTCGCGGCGCCGGCTGGCGGACGTGGCGGTCCTGGCGGCACTTGGTACCGGCCTGCTCGTCGCGGGGCTGGTGCTGCAGGAGCACTGACCCGGTCCGGGCCCCGGCCCCGGTGCCGGGAGAGCAAGCGATGAAGGGAACGTAGCGGCATGTCCAAGATCAAGGTGGCAAACCCCGTTGTCGAGATCGACGGCGACGAGATGACGAGGATCATCTGGCACTTCATCAAGGACCAGCTGATCTTGCCCTACCTGGACATCGAGCTCGACTATTACGACCTCTCGATCCAGAACCGCGACGCCACCGATGACCAGGTAACCGTGGACGCGGCCTACGCGATCAAGCGGCACGGGGTGGGCGTCAAGTGCGCCACGATCACCCCGGACGAGGCCCGGGTGGCCGAGTTCGGGCTCAAGAGGATGTGGCGCTCGCCGAACGGCACGATCCGCAACATCCTCGGCGGGGTGGTGTTCCGCGAGCCGATCGTGGTCTCCACCATCCCGCGGTTCGTGCCGGGCTGGACGAAGCCGATCATCATCGGCCGTCACGCGCACGGCGACCAGTACCGGGCCACCGACTTCGTGGTCCCCGGGCCGGGCACGGTGAACATCTCCTACGTGCCGGACGACCCCGCCGCGGAGCGCACCGAGCTCGAGGTGGCGCGCTTCGCGGGCGGCGGGATCGCGATGGGCATGTACAACTTCGACGACTCGATCCGCGACTTCGCCCGGGCCACCATGCGCTACGCGCTGAACCGCGGTTACCCGCTGTTCCTGTCCACCAAGAACACGATCCTGAAGGCCTACGACGGGCGGTTCAAGGACATCTTCGCCGAGGTCTTCGAGAGCGAGTTCAAGTCCGAGTTCGAGGCGGCCGGGATGAGCTATGACCACCGGCTGATCGACGACATGGTGGCGCAGGTGATCAAGGGCGACGGCGGCATCGTCTGGGCGTGCAAGAACTACGACGGCGACGTGGAGTCCGACATCGTGGCCCAGGGCTTCGGCTCGCTCGGGCTGATGACCAGCGTGCTGATGACGCCGGACGGCCGGTGCGTCGAGGCCGAGGCCGCGCACGGCACCGTGACCAGGCACTACCGCCAGCACCAGCAGGGCAAGGCGACCTCGACGAACCCGATAGCCTCGATCTTCGCCTGGACCCGGGGCATCTCCCATCGCGGCCAGCTGGACGATACGCCCGCTGTCGTCGCGTTCGGTGAATTGCTCGAGCGCGTGTGCGTCGACACCGTGGTGAGCGGAAAAATGACCAAGGACCTGGCGTTGCTCGTGGGACCAGGCACGCCGTTCCTGACCACCGAGGAATTCCTCGCGGCGCTGGACGAGAACCTGGGCGCCGCCATGGCCGCCGCGACGGCCTGACCCGCACCGACAACTCGAAAGAGCAGGAGACATGACCCGCACAGGCAAGGTGACGGTGGTCGGGGCCGGGTTCTACGGCTCCACCACCGCGCAGCGGCTCGCCGAGTACGACATCTTCGATGAGGTCGTCCTGACCGACATCGTGGAGGGCAGGCCCGAGGGGCTGGCCCTGGACATGAACCAGTCCCGCCCGATCGAGGGCTTCGAGACCAAGGTCACCGGGCAGACCACCGGCCCGGCCGGCGAGGGCTACGAGGCGATCGCCGGGTCCGGCATCGTGGTGATCACCGCCGGCCTCCCGCGCAAGCCGGGGATGAGCCGGATGGACCTGATCGAGGTCAACGCGAAGATCGTGCGCAGCGTGACCGAGCAGATCGTCTCGCACGCGCCCGAGGCCGTGCTGATCGTGGTCTCGAACCCGCTCGACGAGATGACCGCGCTGGCCGCGAAGGTCTCCGGGTTCCCCCACCACCGGGTGATGGGCCAGGCGGGCATGCTGGACACCGCGCGGTTCAGCTATTTCGTGGCCGACCGCCTCGGCGTGCCGGTCGGGTCGGTACGCACGCTCACCCTCGGCTCGCACGGCGACACGATGGTGCCGGTCGCCTCCGCGTGCTTCGTCGACGGCAAGCCGCTGGCCGACCTGCTGCCCGCCGCCGACGTCGAGGCGCTGGTCGAGCGCACCCGGGGCGGCGGCGGCGAGATCGTCGGCCTGCTGAAGACCGGGTCGGCCTACTACGCGCCGTCGTCGGCGGCGGCCAGGATGGCCCGCGCGGTGGCCGAGGACTCCGGCGGGGTGCTGCCGGTCTGCGCCTGGGTGGACGGAGAGTACGGCATCTCCGGCGTCTACCTCGGCGTCGAGGCCGAGATCGGCCGGACCGGCGTGCGCCGGGTTGTCGAGCGGGACCTGACCGGGTCCGAGCTGACCGCCCTGCGCCAGGCCGCCGAGGCGGTCCGGGCTAAGCAGGCCGACGTGGCGAGTCTGTAGCCGCTGCCAGCCTGCGCAGCGCCAGCTCGGCGAGCAGCGCGGTGCCGTCGGCCAGCACCGCGTCGTCGAAGACCGCCTCGGCGGAGTGGTTGAACGGCGCCGTGGCCGGATCGGCATCCGGCGGCGCGGCGCCGAGCAGGATGAACGCGCCCGGCACCTGCTCGAGCACGAGCGAGAAATCTTCCGATGAGGTGACCGGATTGGGAGTCGTAACGAACCGGCCCTCCCCGAACAGGTCGCTCACGGTCCGCGCGGCGAACGCCACCTCCGCGCCGTCGTTGACCGTGACCGGATAGCTGTCGACGAACTCGGCGTCGGCCGAGAGCCCGTGCGCGGCCGCGACGCCGTGCGCCACCCGCAGCGACTCCTCGATCACCCGGGCCCGGGCCGCCGTCGAGAACGACCGCACGGTCGCGCTCAGCCGGGCCTCGTCCGGGATCACGTTGCTCGCGGTGCCCGCGTGGAAGCTGCCCACGGTGATCACGACCGGGTCGAACACGTCGAACCGCCGGGTGACCATCGTCTGCAGCGCGGTCACGATCTCGCAGGCGGCCGTGACCGGGTCGGCCGCCTGGTGCGGCTGCGAGCCGTGCCCGCCGTGGCCCCGGACCGTCAGCTCCATCGTGTCGGCCCCGGCCATCAGGGTGCCGGCCCGGGTGCTGAACCACCCGTGCGGCAGCAGCGCGGAGCTGACGTGCAGCCCGAACGCGGCGACCGGGCGGCCGCCGGCCGCGTCAAGGACCCCCTCGTCGATCATCCGGCTGGCGCCGCCCGCCAGCTCCTCGCCGGGCTGGAACATGAACGTCACGTTCCCGGCCAGCTCGTCCCGCCGCCCGGACAGCACCCTCGCCGCGCCCGCCAGCATCGCGGTGTGCAGGTCGTGCCCGCAGGCGTGCATGACCCCGTCGACCCGCGAGGCGTAGGGCAGTCCGGTGCGCTCGGCCACCGGGAGCGCGTCCATGTCGCCGCGCAGCAGCACGGTCCCGCCCGGCCTGGCCCCGCGCAGCACCGCGGTGACCGAGGTGAGCGACCGCCCCAGGCTCACCTCGAGCGGCAGGCCTTCCAGGGCGGCCAGCACCTTCTCCTGGGTCCGCGGCAGGTCGAGCCCGAGTTCCGGCTCCCGGTGGATCGCCCGGCGCAGCTCGGCGAGCTCGCCGGAGATCGCGACGGCATCGTCGTGCACGCCCGCCATGCCGCACCTCCGCCGTCCAAGCGCCTCCGGCGCGAACCCGCAGCCCGGCCCGGATCGTGCTGAAGCTTACCCCGGCTGCCGCGGGCTCTCCTGCCGCCTGCGCCTCCAGGCCCTGGTCAGGCGGACCCGCGCGGCCGCC
>JASHUI010000790.1:0-4190 GCA_030040095.1 Streptosporangiaceae bacterium
GATCTCCTCGTACTCGTCGTCGCGCGCCGCCTGGAACGCGGCCAGCACCTCCTGCTCCCCGGCCAGCACGGTGCAGGACATCAGCGTCGCGGTCCCGGACATGTCCAGGATCTCGCTGCGGAGCTTGCGCAGTGCCCGCTCGCTGGCCACGCCGGCCGGCAGCGCCGCCGCCGAGTTCTGCAGGTAGATCGCGCCCAGGCTCTTCAGTCGCCGCCACACGGTGGAACGCAGCCTGGTGGGCTCGGACGGCACGCGGTAGACGAGCAGCAGCCAGCCGGAGTCCGGCTGCGCATCAGTCTCAGCCACAGCATCATTCTGGCGAGGCCCGGTCCGGGACGGCCAGCCGGGCCTGCGCACCGAGCACGTCGACGCGCTCCAGCAGATCCAGCTCGGTGCGCCGGCGGATGTAGTCGATCAGTGCGGCGTCGTACCTGATCGCGTCCTCGGTCGGGGACAGCGCGATCGCGGCCCAGACCAGGAACATCAGCACGCTGACGCCGAGGATGACGGGGAGCAGGAAGCCGCCGGCGCTGGCACCGCTCGCGTCGCCCGCGACCAGCCCGGCCGGCCCGCCCGCCGGGAACATCCGCACCGCCGCCGTGGCCGAAGCGTACATGCCGCACAGGGCCAGGCCCAGGCCGAGCGAGGCGCCCAGCGTGGCCACGGTGCCGCGCAGCCGGACCGCGCCCCACATGACCGCGGTCGCCGCCATGACCGCGATCGCGGCCGACACCATGAACAGCGCCGGGTCGTAGGACAGCCGGCCCGGCATCCGCATGGCCGCCATGGCCAGCACGTACGCGACGGTCACGCCGAGCCCGGCGGTCAGCCCGGCCGCGGGCAGCGCGCGCGCCTCGTCCCGGCCCAGTCCCACGATCAGCAGCCCGGCGGTGGCGATGCCGACCGCGACCAGCAGGCTGACCAGGGTCATCGCGACGTTGTAGCGGGTGGGCTCGCCGGACACGGCAAACCCCAGCATGGCCAGGAAGCCCGTGGCCCAGATGCCGGCGCCGCCGATCGATGCTCCGCCCAGCAGCAGCCACCAGACCTGCGTGGTGTCCTCGCAGGCCCGGGCCCGGGCGGCGCAGCGCAAGCCGAGGAAGAGGCCGAGGCAGGACGCCAGGTAGCTCAGCCCCGGGATCAGCGGGCCGTCGGCGAAGCCGTGCGTCTGTAACATTGTGTAATCGCAGCCTTTCACAGCGTATTTGAGCGGAGAATACCGTGGTGAGCCATTTGCTGTATGCAAATCGCAACATGCTGCGTGCCGACGGTCGTGGTTCGCCGTGCTGCGTGCCGCGGCTGGCGAACGCTGGGTCAGGTGACCACGCGGTCCGGCCAGCGCCGCATGTGCGCTGCGATGATGGCCTGGCCGTCCTGATCGTCGGCGGGCAGCAGGCAGACGATGCGGCTGGCCGTCTCGGCCAGCCCGCAGTGGCCGGTGGTGAGCAGCGGGCAGACGCGCCCGGGCAGCCGCTGCGGCCCGGGGCACTGCAGGACCTCGTTCCCCGCGGCCCGCAGCGCTGCCGCGCGACCGTCCTCGAACCAGCCACTCCGCTCGATGAGTACCCGCGGGCCGGCGGCTGCGGACCACCCGGGCATGCCACCGGTTACCGAGATATCCACGCAGGCGACCAACGGCGGGTCGGCTTCCTCGGCATCGCCCAGGACCAGGCCGTAGTGGCTGAGCAGGCGGAGCATCGGCACGTTGGACACGCTGACCACCGCCCGCAGCCGCTGCAGCCCGTCCCGGCGGGCCCGCTCGACCAGGGCGTCCAGCAGCACCCGGCCCAGCCCGGTGCCCTGGTAGCGGTCCAGCACGGTCAGCGCCAGCTCAGCCACCCCCGGCTCCATGCGGACGTAACGCGCCTCGCCCGCGAGCAGGCCGGGCTCATCGGCGACGCGGGCGGTCAGGGACGCCATCCCGGCGGCCGAGTCAATCCGGGCGAGGCGGGCCACCACGGCCGCGCAGGGATGGCCGCCGAGGAAGCGCCTGCGGAAGGATTCCGGGGACAGTTGCCGGTACAGCTCGGTGATGGCGGCGACCTGGTCCGGGCCGGCGGGCTCGACCATGACCACCCGCCCGTCCCGCAGGGTGTGCCCGCCGCCTTCCGTCATGGGCGCAGCGTAGGCCGCGGCATCCCGGTCGGCGCCAGGGCCCTTCGTCCCGGGCTACTGACGGCCGGCCCGGACCAGCCCGTTCTCGTAGGCGTAGACCACGGCCTGGACCCGGTCCCGCAGCCCCAGCTTGGCCAGGATCCGTCCCACGTGCGTCTTGACCGTGGCCTCCGACACGAACAGCCGCTGGGCCAGCTCCGCGTTGGACAGCCCCTGGGCGACCAGGATCAGCACCTGCCGTTCGCGTTCGGTCAACTCCTCCAGTTCTGCCGCGGCGGGCGCGTCGGCCGCCGGGAGCATCGGCGCGAACCTGTCCAGCAGCCGCCGCGTCGTCGACGGGGCCACCACCGCGTCGCCGGAGTGCACGGCGCGGATGGCGAACAGCAGCTCCTCGGGCGGCACGTCCTTGAGCAGGAAGCCGCTGGCCCCGGCCTTCAGCGCGGCGAACGCGTACTCGTCGAGGTCGAACGTGGTGAGCATCAGCACCCGGGGCCGGTCGCCCGCCTGCCGGATCTGCCGGGTGGCCGCCACCCCGTCCAGCCGCGGCATGCGCGCGTCCATGACCATGACGTCGGCGGTGTGCGCCCGGGCGAACTCCACCGCGGCCAGCCCGTCGGCCGCCTCGCCCACCACGGTCATGTCCGGCTGCGCCTCGAGGACCATCCGGAACCCGGTGCGGACCAGTTCCTGGTCGTCGACGAGCACGATCCGGATGGTCTGGTGTTCGTGGCTCATGCGATGCTTCCGGCTCGCGTCGTGCTGTCCGGCAGCCGCGCGGTGACCTGGTAGCCCCCGGCCGGCAGCGGCCCGGCCTGGACCGTCCCGCCGTACATCTCGATCCGCTCCCGCATCCCGGTCAGCCCGTGCCCGGGCTCGTCGGCCACGGCCGCGGCCGCGCCGAGCCCGTCGTCGGTCACCCGCAGCAGCAGCCCGTCCGGCTCGTAGCGCAGGCAGACCATGGCGGCGGCGCCCAGGCCGCCGTGCTTGCGGGTGTTGGTCAGCGACTCCTGCACGACCCGGTAGGCGGCCAGCTCGGCGCCTGCGGGCAGCGGCCGGGACGGGCCCTCGAGGCTGAGCGAGACCGACATGCCCGCGTGCCGCGCCTGCTCGACAAGCTCGCGGAGCTGGTCAAGGCCGGGCACGGGGGCCAGGTCGGCCTGCTCGTCCCCGGAGCGCAGCACGCCGAGCAGGCGGCGCATCTCGGCCAGCGCCTTGCGCCCGGTGAGCGAGATCGCGGCCAGCGCCTGGGCGGTCCGGTCCGGGTCGGTGCGCAGGGCGTACGCGGCCCCGTCGGCCTGCACCACCATCACGCTGACGTTGTGCGCGATCACGTCGTGCAGCTCCCGGGCGATCCTGGCCCGCTCGGCCGCGGTGGCGATCTTGGCCTGCTGGTCGCGCTCGCGCTCCAGCCGGGCGGCCCGGTCCTCCAGCGACGTCAGGTACGCGCGGCGGTAGCGCATGGAATCGCCGAGCACCCAGGCCACCAGCGCGGTCCCGCTGAAGATCACCGTGGTCAGCAGGAACTTGTCCAGCACGGCCAGCCCGCGGATCCAGACGGCCACGGCGAAGGCCGAGCCCGCCAGGCAGAGGATCAGCCCCGGCACCGAGACCTGGCGCGGCCGGTAGGCGGCCAGGGTATACAGCAAGACCAGGATGGCCAGGTCGGATCCGAGCGGCGGGCTGTCGGTGAAAACCTGCACCGCACCGGTCCCCAGCGCGATCGCGAACGCCTGGACCGGGTACCTGCGGCGGAACACCACCGGGAGCACCAGCCCGGCGATGATCGCCAGCAGGCCGAACTCCTCCAGCCCAAAGGCGGAGGGCAGGCCCAGCAGGGCCAGGCCGATCGCGGGAACGCCGTCGACCAGGCTGGGATGCCGGCTCAGCCAGGCGTAGACGGCGGGCACGCCCACCAGCGTAGGCGCGACGGCGCCCGCCGTCGTCCTCCTCCGAGCTGACATGCCGTCCGCCGGCAGGCGGACGGCGCTCAGGCCAGCACCCGGCGCAGCGCCGGCGCCACGTCGGCCAGCCCGGCGACCTGCTGGCTGGTCCCGCCGCCGGCCCGGGTCAGCGCG
>JASHUI010000791.1:0-20099 GCA_030040095.1 Streptosporangiaceae bacterium
GATCCTCGGCCGGAATGCCCAGCAGCGCGCACAAAATGGTGAGCGAGAGCGGCGTCGCGAGGCCGCTGATCACGTCGGCGGCCGGTCCCGACGCAGCCATCCGGTCCAGGTACCCGTCGGTCAGCCGCTCAGCATGCGGAGCGAGCGCGGCGATCTTGCCGGTGGTGAACGTCCCGGCGACGATGCGGCGCAGCCGGGAATGCGCGGCACCGTCCATGCTCATCATGGAGTTCGCCGCGGGCTCCGCGTCATTGAACTTCGGCACGCCGGGCTTGACCGCCTCCGCCCTGCTGAACCGCTTGTCGGTCAGCACAAACCGGGCAAGCGCGTAGTCACCCACCATCCAGATCCGGTCTCCGGTCGGCGCGGTGATCGGCGTGATCTTCCCGATTCCCTCTTGCAGGAAAACGGGTAGCGGCCCTAGCTGGCCCGTGTCGCAGAGCGTCATGACAAGGCGGCGAACTCGGAGTCGGTCTGGCCGGCGCAGTCCAGCACCGCCTGGGTGTAGGTCTCGAGGACCCGGTGGTCGAAGAGCAGTGTGACCGGGATGTCGAGACCCAGGTCTGCCTTGAGCCTGGTCACCACGAGAGTGGCTGCCAGTGAGTGCCCCCCCAGGTCGAAGAAGTCGTCCTGGACCCCGACCTGATCCACCCGCAGTACTTCCTTCCAGAGACCTGCGAGGAAGTCCTCCATCGCGGTCCGCGGGGCGATGTAGGGGGCATCTCCCGCGCCGCCGTTGCGGTGACCGTTTCTGAGCGCGTCCCGGTCCACCTTCCCGCTGGGCAGCGTCGGCAGCCGGTCGCGGAGCATGATCGCGTCCGGCACCAGGTATCCCGGCAGCCGCGCCGCCGCGTATGCCAGGATCTCCGCGGCCGAGGGCGCGGTCGAGGCGTCCCCGCCATCCTCGGCGGGCACGACGTGGCAGACCAGCTGGTTCTCGTTGGCTACCGCGGCGCACTGGCGCACGCGCGGGCACTCGCCCACGATGGCCTCGACCTCGCCGAGCTCGACGCGGTGACCCCGGATCTTGATCTGGTCGTCGGTCCTGCGCAAGAACTCGAGCCGGCCGTCCGAGCGCCTGCGCGCCAGGTCACCGGTTCGGTACATCCTTGCGGCTGGCAACGGCGAGAACGGATCAGGCAGGAACCGCTCGGCGGTGAGCTGCGGGCGGCGCAGGTACCCTCGTGTCACCCCGGCGCCCCCGATGTACAGCTCGCCGGTGACCAGCTCGGGTACGGGATTCATCGACTTGTCGAGCACGTATGCGCCGGTTCCTGGTATTGCGGTCCCGATCGGCAGCATTGCCGGCTGCTCTTCGTCCGGACGGCCGACTTCCTGGCTCGTGGCCCAGATCGTCGCCTCGGTCGGCCCGTACAGGTTGAAGCACCGGGCCTGGGCTAGCCAAGGGCGCAGCGCGGCCAGCGGGCAGGCCTCCGCCGCCGCCGAGACCACCCGGAGCGTCGGGATGTGAGCCTGGCCCAGCGCCGTCAGGGCGCTCGGCGTCATGGTGACCGCGGTGACCGCGGTGTCGCGGAACGTTCTGGCAAGCCGCCCGCCGGGGACCACCTCCTCCGGCGTCGTCACGACCAGCGTCGCGCCGGCGCCGAATGCCATGGTGATCTCGAATACCGAGGCGTCGAAGTTCGGCGAGAAGAACTGGCCGACCCGGTCACCGGGCGTCAGGCCGAACAGCGCGAGCTGAGCCTGTGCGACGTTCGCCAGTCCGTCGTGCTGTACCTGGACGCCCTTGGGCTTGCCCGTCGATCCCGATGTATAGATGACGTACGCGCTCGCGTGTGGCCGGCTGGCTGCGGGTAGGTCCTGGTCGCTCAGGTCGGCTGCCAGCTCCACCAGCCGCGCGATGGGCAATGTGCGGCACGGCAGGCCGGGGTCGTCTCCGATCACCAGCGCCGCGGCGGAGTCTTCGGTCATGAAGGCAAGCCGTTCCGCCGGATACCCCGGATCGAGCGGGAGGTAGCATCCGCCGGCCTTGAGGATCGCGAGCATGACCACGGGAAGGTCGGGGCCGCGGGAGAGGCATACGCCCACGACTGACTCCGGTCCCACTCCTTCGGCCTGGAGCGCTCGTGCCATCCGGTTGGCACTCTTGTTAAGCTCGTCGTATGAGACCCGTGCCTGCCGGGCGAGTAGCGCCGTGGCCGCGGGCGCGGCCTGCGCATGCCGCTCGACGAGCCGGTGCAGGTGCGGTGCTGTCTCTCCCGAAAGCGAGGGTCCGGGTGCCAGCCGGCGCCGCTCGTCATCGTCCAGCATCGGCATCAGCCTGATCGGCACATCCGGCTGCGCGACAGCTGACTCGAGCAGGGTAAGGAAATGACGCTGCATCCGCTCGATCGTCGTGCGCTCGTAAAGGTCGTCGTCGTACTCCCAGGCCGCGGTCAGGCCGGATTCTCGCTCGACCAGCGTGACGGCGAGGTCGATCCCCGCGACCTCGGAGGAGAAGCCGGTCATGTCGATGTCGAGTTCCCCCATCCGGGCCGGCTCGAGGCCGATCTCCGCGGTCTGCAGCAATGTCTGGAAGAATGGCCTGGTTACGTCGTTGCGTCCCGGTTTCAGATCCGCCACCAGCCGGTCGAAGGACACGTGCTGGTTCTCGTACGCCTCGACGACGGTTTCCCCGACCCGCCCGAGCACCTCACGGAAGGTGGGGTTTCCGGACAGGTCCGTCCGCAGCACGATCGGGTTGATAAAGCAGCCGATCAGGTCTTCGGTGTCAGGATGCACCCGGCTCGGCGCGGCGGAGCCGATGATCAGGTCGTCTTCGCCGGAGTACCGGAGCAGCATGGTGTCGAAGACGGCCAGCGCCACCATGAACGTGGAGGCGCCCGTCGCCCCGCACAGGCGGCGTATTCCCGCCATCAGCGCCTGTGGCAGGCTGGCCGTGCTCACCGAGCCCCGGACGGACCGCTGCGAGGTCTTCGGGTGGTCGGGGGGGAACACTGACGGCGCCGGCGCCGAGGCGAGACGCCTACGCCAGACCGCCAGCGCCGGCTCCTGGTTCGCGTCAGAGACCTGGTCGGCCTCCCAGACGGCGAAGTCCCCGTACTGGACGGGCAGTTCCGGGAGAACCGGTCCTTCACGGCCGCTTACTCTGGCGGCGTACAGGGCGCAGAGCTCGCGATAGATGATCTTGAGGGACCAGGCGTCAGCGACGAGGTGGTGGACGTCGATGACGAGGTGATGCTCGTCCGGTGCGACCCGCAGCACCGCCGTCCTGATCAGGGGTCCGTTGACGATGTCGAAAGGCTGCTGCCACTGGCGCTCGGCCCACCGGGCGGCCTCGTCGCGGCTGGCTTGTCCGGCGGTCGCGACGAGGTCGACATACGGCTGCGCATGGCCGGTGTACGGCCAGATGACCTGGACCGGTTCGCCGTCATCGCCGACCTCGAAGGTCGTCCGCAACGATTCGTGCCTCTCCAGCAGGTCACCGACACAGCGCTGCAGGGCTTGCGCGTCAAGAGGTCCGCGCACCCGGAACACCACCTGGATGTTCCAGGCCGTTCCTCCGCTGTCCATTTGCTCGAGGAACCAGAGCCTGCGCTGGCTGGCGGAAAGCTGCAAGACGTCTGCGTCCTTCTTGTGGGTCATGAGAATTTCTCTTTCCGGGTGTCGGCCTGCGGGTGGGAGCGCCGCGGGATACGTGATACCGGCGCTGAGGCTGCTGCGAACGTCCCCGTGTCCACGGCCGCGGCGAGGCTTTCGACGGTCATGCCGGCGTCGAAGAAGGCTCTGAGTGGCAACTCCACGCCCAGCAGTCTGCGCAGGCGGCCGATTAGCCTCCCGGCGGCGAGCGAATCGCCGCCCAGCTCGAAGAAAGCGTCGTGCCTGCCCACCCGTGGCATGCCCAGCGCCTGCGCCCATGCCTCGGCGATCACCGTCTCGCTGCGAGTCTGAGGGGGGCTGTAGGTCACCGCCCGGGACCCGGTGGCGATCTCAAACCCGGCCAGGACCGAGCGGTCGATCTTGCCGTTGGGGGTGAGCGGGAATGCGGCCACCGGGAGGATCACTGACGGTAGCAGGTAGTGAGGGAGTCGCCCGGCCAGGTAGCCGCGCAACTCCGCGCCCGCGCTCCAGTCGCGGAGCATGACGAAGCCGTTCAGCCGGGGACTCCCCGCCGGGTTCTCCTTGACCACCACCACGGCCTGCCGCACCTGCGGGTGCGTCTCCAGTGCCCGCTCAATATCGCCGAGTTCGATGCGGTAGCCGTTAATCTTGACCTGATGGTCGGTCCTGCCGCGGAACTGGAGCTCGCCGTCCGGCATGAACTGCCCAAAGTCGCCGGTCCGGTACATGCGGGCGCCGAGTGCCCCGGCGAACGGGTCGGGCAGGAACCTGTCGGCGGTGGCACCCGGCCGACCGAGATAGCCCCGGCTCACCCCGGTCCCGCCGATATATATCTCGCCGGTCCGGCCCCGCGGGACGGGCCGTCCGGCCTCGTCCAGGACGTATACCCGGGCGCATGGCAGCGGTCTGCCGATCGGCACCTCGTCCGGCATGACCCGGGGTCCGTCGGATACGTGCGCGGTCGCCACTACCGTTGTCTCGGTGGGGCCATAGACGTTGATGAAGCGCCTGCCTGCGCCGTATCGTCGGTGGACGCTCACCGAGCAGGCCTCGCCTCCCGCGCACACCGTGCGCAGCCCAGCTAGCTGTGCCTGCGGCAGGACGGCCAGGACCGACGGTGGAAGCGCGACGGTATCGGCACGCTGTTCCTCTATGAGCTGGACCAGCCGGTCCGGCCGGGCGGCGTCCGCCGAGTCCGCCAGGATCAGGGCGCCTCCCGACGCGAGGACGGCAAAGGTGAGGCCAACCGACATGTCGAAGGCGAAAGAGGTGGACTGCAGGGTCCGCGACCGCTCGCCGAGCATGAGGAGGTCCGGCAGCACGTCGAGCATGGCGGTGAACTGGGCGTGCTCGACCTGGACGCCTTTGGGCGAACCGGTGGATCCCGATGTGTAAATGACATAGGCGAGCGCGGCGTCCGGGACGGTGACGGCCAGGTTGCCGTCGCCGTACGCAGCCTCATCGGCGTTGATCGTGCCGAGGTCCAGCCCCCGGGCGCCACCAGGCGGGGAGCCGCGGTGGACGACCATGATCGCACCAGAGTCGCGGACCATGCCGTCCAGCCGCGCCGCTGGGTACTCGGTGTCCAGCGGCAAGAACGCCGCACCGGTCTTGAGGATCGCCAGCTCGGCCACGACGAACTCGGGAGTGCGATCGAGGCGCACGCCGACTACCGTCTCGGGCCGCGCGCCCGCCGCGCGCAGCCGCCGCGCCAGCCGGTTCGCGCTCGCGTTGAGTTGACCGTAGCTGAGGCTCACCGTCCCGTGCACGATCGCCGTGGCGTCAGGGATCTTTCCCGCGAATCTCTCGAAAACCTCGTGGGCGAGCAATTTCATGCGCTACTCCGCCGAAACGTTCATGAATGCTCCTGGGCGGGCACGACTGCCCCAGCGCCGTTCCCTGAGTCCGGCCAGGCCCTCTTCCTCGAAACGGCGGCGCCATAGCACGACGGTGGGTTCCGAGCAGCCGACGCGGCGGGCTATCTCCCGGCCGGGCAAGCCGCCGGCGGCGAGCAGGACGATATGCGCGCGCTCGATCTGGCGCTGGGTCAGCTCCCGGGATTTGGCACGTCGTTCCAGTTCAAGTCGCTGCCCGTCGGTGAGGTTCACCACGCGCGCACAATTTGGCATCGGTGCGGCCTCCCTCATGTCGCGGCCATCATCGGCAGCCTGCCTATCGGCCGGTTATCGCTGCGCGATCAATGTCGCGCCCCCGACGCTGAACGCTAAAGAAACGCGATGCCGACCTTGACATCACTGGCCGACGCCCGCGATGGTCGGGCGCATGGAGATTAAGGCCGTCTGGATGGATGGGGCGCTGGTGGGATACGGTGACGCGACCATCCCGGTCAGCAGCTTGGGCCTGCACTACGGGTTCGGCTTCTTCGAAGGCATCCGCTGCTACGACACGCCCGAGGGCCCGGCCATCTTCCGGCTTGCGGATCATCTGCGGCGGCTGATTCGGTCGGCCGCGGTCTACGGGGTGACGCTTCCCTACTCGGCGGCCGCGCTCTCCCAGGCGTGCAAGGACGTGGTACGCGCCAATGACCTGGTGAACTGTTACCTGCGCCCGATCGCGTTCATGGGCGAGCCGCGCAGCGGGGACCCGCTGGACGGCGAGTTCAGGGTGGCCGTTCTGGCGATGCCCCAGCCGCCGCTTGTCGGCGCACCGAGTTCACGCGGGGCCACGGCGAAGATCTCTAGCTTCCGCCGGATGGCGTCCGACGTGATCCCGCCGGTGGCCAAGGCGACCGGGCAGTACCTCAACTCATTTCTGGCCGAGGTGGAGGCGCGGCAGTGCGGCGCTGATCACGCGATCTGCCTTACCGCCGATGGGCGGGTGGCGGACGGCTGGGCGCATAACCTTTTCGCGGTGCGCGATGGCGTGCTCATCACGCCGCCGCTGTCGACGGGAGTCCTGCCCGGGATCACCAGAGACTCCGTGCTCACCCTGGCCAGCGAGGCCGGGTACGGCGTGCGGGAGGGCGACTTGGTGCGCACCGACCTTTACCTCGCCGACGAGTGCATGCTGACCGGGACGGGTGCCGGTATCGTGCCGATCACCTCGGTCGACGGCCGGCGGATCGGCGGCACCGGTCCCGGACCCGTCAGCGCGCGGATCGCCGGGTTGCTCGATGACACCGTGCACGGGCGTGCCCCCGGACACGCCGACTGGCGCGAACTCGTATGATCACCCAGTCCGGCCCTCCGCCACCGGTCGCTCAGCGGCTCGCGTGCAGCACGGCCGGGGCCGACCGGTAGCCCTGGATCAGGCTCGAGGGAAGCAGAGACACCGGCCCGGCGCGCTCCGCCTCCGCGACTCTTGCGGCGAACTCGCTGAAGAACACGGTCAGCTCGCTCTGGGCGAGCGCCGCGCCGAGGCAGTAGTGCTCGCCTACGCCGAAGGTGACATGCCGGTTCGGCGTGCGAGTCAGCTCGAAGGAGTCCGGGCGCGGGAATACGGCGGCGTCCCTGTTGGCGGACGGCATCCAGACCGTGACCGGCTGGCCGGCCCGGATGTGGTGCCCGCCGAGGTCGACGTCGCGGAGCGGGGTTCTCTTGGCATGCATCGCCGGGCTGCTCCAGCGCAGGATCTCCGGAATCGCGGTCCGCAAGACGTCGTTGTCTTCGCGCATCAGCCGCCACTGGCCGGGGTGATCGATCAGCGCGAGTATCCCGCCGACGACGGCATGCCGGGTGGTCTCGTTGCCGCCTGACACGAGCCCGTCGCAATTGAGAAATACCTCTTCGTCGGTGAGCGGCACGCCATCCACCATGCCGCGCGCCAGCGCGGAAACCAGGTCGTCAGCAGGCTCCCGCCGACGTTGCGTGATCAGTGATGCGTAATAGCCGAGGATGTCCGCGTGTGCCTGGGCGCGGGCCAGCGGGTCGGTGTCCGACGCGGCTCCGAAGGCTGTCTGGGTGCGGTCCAGCATGAAGTCCCAGTCCGTTTCCGGCACCCCGAGCAGATCGCAGATGACTGAGACTGGCAGCCGCGCAGCCAGGCGCACCAGGTCGCATCCGCCGTCTCGGAACGCCTGATCGAGCACGGCGCGTACCGTACGGCGCATCGTGCGCTCCAGGCGCGCGGCCGTCCTCGGCGTGAAGGCCGCCTTCACCAGCATACGGATCTTCGCATGCCGGGGCGGATCGGTGACGATCAGCATCTTGTGTCGTGCGCCGTCGACGGCGGCGGGGTTGGCGTCCAGCGCCATGCCCTGCTCGGAAGAGTACGTCCGGGGATCGCGCAGCACCTCTGCCACCTCCCGGTAGCAGCTGAGGACCCAGAACCCCGTGCCGTCGGGCCGTTGCGCCCAGCACACCGGGGCCTCCCGGCGGAGCCTGGCCAGGATCTCGGCTGCCCCGCCGCGTTCGTGCAACGCCGGATCCGCCAGGCTCGCCGGATCGAACCGTGTGCTCGTCTCGGTCAGTGCCATCTCACGCGTCCCGCCCCCACGGGCCGCCATTGGCTCGGCGGCCGCTTGTCGTCATGGTTGGTGACCACCTTGAAGGCGGAACAGGCGGGCTGCGGCATGTCAGTCCGTCCTCTCTTGGTCAGGAGCGCGAAGCAGCCGGGCGGCGGTCTCCTCGCTCCTCTGCGTGATTTCCTGGAGCAGGATGTGCTCGGCTTCGGCCAGGGCGGACCCGCCCGCCGGCGTCTTGGCACCCGGTCAGCGCCATCCACGCGAGAGGCGCCTCGGGGTCGGCCACGGCCAGCGTCAGCAGCCCTACCATGCAGTCATGCAGGCACGCCACGGTGGCGGCGTTGAACAAAGCGGCGCGGTACTCCCAGAGCATGTCAAGCCCGGTCTCATCGGCCTCCGCGGCCACCGAGAGCGTCAAGTCCAGCGCAGAGCCGCCTGCGGCCAAAACTTGGGTGCGGCGCACCTCGAGGCCGGGCAGCACCAGTCGGTACTGCGGCACGTTGTAGACCTGGAACATTACCTGGACCAGCGGCGCGCGGCCCGGCTCTGCGGTCGGTGCGAGGCGCTCGACCACCCGCTCGAGCGGCACGTCCTGGTGGTCGAAGGCGCGCAGCGCGGTCTCGCGCACCCGCCGCAGCAACGTGCGCAGGCCGGGCCCGCCCGAGGTGTCGATTCGTATCGCGATCGTGTTGATGAAGAAGCCGATCAGGGCCTCGAGCTCGGGAAGCTGCCGCCCAGTTACCGGCGCGCCGATAATGAGATCGTCCTGGCCGCTCAGCCTGGACAGCGTGGCGGCGAAGCCGGCGAGGAGTCCCATGAATAGCGTCGCCTTCTCTTTCGCGCACAGCGCGGCCAGCCGTCCGGCCAGCGGCTGGGGCAGCCGCCGGGTGAACCAGGCGGCCTCGAACGGGCTGTCGGAGCTGGCAGCGCGGTCGCTGGGCAGGGCAAGGGCAGAAGGCGCACCCGCGAGTTCGCGCTGCCACCAGTCGAGCGAGGGACCGGAATCGTCGCGGTATAGCTCTCGCTGCCACGCGGCGTAGTCGGCGTACTGCACCGGCAGCGGCGGCAGCGGGTCGGGTTCGTCCCGATGGTACGCCCGGTACAGCGCGGCGAGCTCCCGATCCAGGACCGCTTCCGACCAGCCGTCCGCGGCGATGTGGTGGATACATGCGACGAGTTCGTGCCGGTCATCGGCCAGCCGCAGGAGGTGCCAGCGAACAGGCGGGACCTTGTCGAGGGGAAACGGAACCGCGGCCAGCTCTCGCGCCAGCTCATCGGCCCTACCCGGGTCGAGCCTGAGGTCGCGTCCTGGCAACTCGACGGGAAACGGGTCCAGGATGACCTGCCTCCGCTGACGGATAACCGTGCGCAGTACCTCATGGCGTTCCTGTATTGTCTCCAGCGCGCGGCGCAGTGCCGTCTTGTCCAGCTCGCCATCCAAGGCATAACGAAACGTGAAGTTGCCCGCCGTGTTGCCGGGGTGAAGGCAAGAGAATACCCACATCCGTTCCTGAGCGAACGACAGCGGTGGCGGCGAGGCGCGGTCGTAGCGCGGAATGCTCCGCTGAGACCGGTCGGCCAGGCGCGCCAGCAGGGCGCGCTCGACCTCTGCGCGCCGGTCGTCCGGCAGGTGGCGAGGGATATCGGCGGACAATCATCTCTCCGGTGGATGTGGTCTGGATTGGCGGCTCGTTCATGGAGGACCCGCGGTGGGCCGAACGGCCCGAGGGACGCCAGAACGGCTGCGGGAAAGAGGTGCCTCCCTTTCGTTGCGAACGCCACGGCCACCGGCGTCACCGACGGTGTGGCCCTCTTCCCGGTCTGGATGTGCGGTCAGCCCGTCATTCCGCTCTCCTGCTCATGCATTTGCTTGCCGATTGGCGCGATTATCTGCTGTTACTCTTCCGGGCGGCTATCGATTTACTATCGAAAGACGGCGGCACGTGATGGCGGACGTTAGTTCAAATGAAAGCACTCACGATATCCTTGGCGAGCGAGTCTGCTTGTCGATAACGGCCCATGTCGCTGCGGGAAGGCAAGAGGACAAGATGAGGATAACTACTCCAGACGCCGGCGCCCGCGTGCCTCTCGGCGAGATCGACCTGGCCGACGCGGACCTTTACACTGCCGGGGATCCTCATCTCGTCTGGCAGACCCTCCGGGCGGAATGCCCGGTGTTCTGGCAGGAACAGAAGGCCGGCGAGGGCTTCTGGGCAGTGACCCGCCGGGCGGACGTCCGCCGGGTGCTTGCCGGGCACGAGGCGTTCACCTCCGAGGGCGGGACCGCTATCGCGATGCTCAACGCTCCTGATCCGTCGGCTGGCCTCATGATGCATTCCACGGACCCGCCCCGGCACCGGTGGTTCCGCCAGGAGCTGGGCAAGCCATTCTCCAAGCATGCCGTGCTGGAGTACACCGCGCGGATCCGGCTGTTCGTCCGGGAGGCTATCGCGCCGGCCTTCGACGGCGAAGCCTGGGACCTGGCGAAGTCCTTCGCTCGCCTGCCGATGTCCGTCGGAGCCATGATGATGGAACTGCCTGAGTCCGATGTCGAGCACTTGCTCGCCCTCGCGTACGCATCACTGGCTCCTCTCGACCCGACATATAACGCAGAGCCGGGGAGGGCAAGCGCCACCATCGCCCACTGCGATATCATCAAATACTTCAGCGACTCCATTAATGACCGCAAGAAGAATCCGTCTGCCGATCTCATTTCCCATCTCCTGGCACTTGAGATTGACGGGCGCCGCCTGACCGACGAAGAGCTCCTCCTCAATTGCCTGAGTTTGCTCCTCGGGGCGGTGGTCACGACCTCCCAGGCAATCAGCGCCACTTTCATTGGCCTCGCCGAGCACCACGGCGGCGAGGGACACTGGTCTCTTCAGACGCCGGTGCGGGCCGCGGTCGAAGAGGCCTTGCGCTGGTCGTCCCCGGTGATTCACTTCATGCGGCGCGCGCGCCGGGACGTGGAGATGCGCGGTCAGCAGATCCGCGCCGGGGACGCGGTGACCGCGTGGATCGCGTCCGCGAATCGTGACGAGGAGGTATTCGAGCAGCCATACGTTCTTGACCTCCTGCGCGCTCCCAATCAGCACCTAGCGTTCGGCAGCGGCTACCATCTCTGCCTGGGCAGTCATCTGGCCCGGCTGATGCTGCGTGAGTCTTTCCAGGAGCTGATTGCCGCCATCGAGTCTTTCGAGCTGGCCGGCCCGCCCCGCCATCTCGTGTCCAACGAGATAGCGGGCGTGGTCAGCCTGCCGCTGCGGCTCGAGCTGCGGACCTGATGTCCTGCCAGGCGAAACGGATCGCACCCTATCCCGAACGGCCTGCACGAGGCCCTTGCCGGCGCCGTGCCGCTGCGCGCCGTGAGTCCCGCCGGGGGCAGGAAATATGACGGTGTGCCGCCTTCCGCGGAAGGGCGGCCTATTCCGGTACGGACCAGGACATGCCGTCGGGAGAGGGAATGAGCCCGTTCTCGAACAGCGGGGCTTCGCTCCTTGCGATCTCGCCGAGCAGCACCATGCTCTGGACCTGCGCGCCCTCGGCATTCGCTTGCCGGACGACGGCCGACTTGAACACCGGCAGCATGCTCTGCTCATTGGTCGCGACCAGCTCTACCACCGCGTTAGCGAACTCGTCGGACTGCTCCTTGATCCGCTGAGCGTAAGAGCCTCCCCCGGCGAGTGCGGTTTCACCGGACGATACCCCGGCAACCAGGTCCACGAACGATTCGAGTTCAGGTGCCGTGCTCTCGGTGACCCTCTTCGCCGACCAGAAGTACGTGTCCTCGCCCGCGTAGATGTCGTAGAAGCATGTGAGGTACTCGTAGAAAACGCGATACTCCCTGCGGTACCGCTGTTCGAATTCGCGGAAGGCGGTCTGCTCATCGACCGTCTGGGAGAGAACAGAGTTGATGGACCGCGCCGCGAGCAGCGCGCTGTAAGTAGCCAGGTGAACGCCACTCGAGAAGACCGGATCGACGAAGCACGCAGCGTCGCCGACGAGGATCATGCCCGGTCGCCAGAGCCTCGTGTTGTGATACGAGTAGTCGCGGCGGACGCGAAGCCGTCCGTAGTCGCCTTCGGTAACGCGTCTGGCCCCGTCGAGGTATTCGCTGATGAGCGGGCACTCCGCGATCAGCGAGTGCAGAGCCTTTTCGGGATCCCCCTGAACCCGTGCCGTCAGTTCCTGGCGGACGACCACGCCAACGCTGGTTAGCGTCTCGCTCAGCGGGATGTACCAGAACCAGCCACTGTCGAACGCCGCACACAGGATATTACCTGAATTGGGCGGCGGCAGGCGCTTCCCGCCCTCGAAGTAGCCGTATAGGGCAAGGCCTCGAAAGAAATCGGAATAATTCCGCGACCCGCCGGCTTGCTTGTATATGCGACTCTGATGGCCCGAAGCGTCCACGATGTAATTCGCGTTGATCTGGCCCCTGTTGCCAGCGGCGTCCACGTATGATACGGCGCGGACCCGCTCATCGTCACCGACGACGCTGGTGACCGTGTGGTTCTCCCTTACCTCCGCGCCTAGGCGCCGCGAATGGTCGAGCAGGATCTTGTCGAACTTGCTCCGTTCCACCTGGTACGCGTACGATGTCTTAGTTCCCATTGTCGGCGACATCGTAAAAGAGAACGTCCATGGCTTAGGGTTGGACCCCCACTTGAACGTGCCTCCTCGTTTTACCGTGAAGCCGGCCTTCTCCAACTCATCCGATACGCCGATGAGCCGACATACGCCGTGCACTGTCGACGGGAGCAAGGACTCGCCAATCTGATGACGTGGGAACTGCTCTTTCTCCAGGACCACTACCCGGTGGCCCTGCATGGCTACGAGCGACGCGACCGTTGACCCAGCAGGACCGCCGCCTACGACAACCACGTCGGCATATTCGGCTTCTTTGGAGTCCACTTCGAATCTTCCTTTACTGGGAACGGCTCGGCATGCACCGAGGCAGACTGTGATAATCGTGCGACCTACCGTTATCGTGTTGCTTTCATCCCGCTCTCAGAGGGATGAAAGAGATGGCGCGGCCGACGCCGACGGCTGTCGAACGGCGGCAGAGAGCGGCGACTGCGCGCGTCGGCGCTGAGCGCGCCGACGTCGACTGACAGCCCGAACCCGGCAGAGAAAACAGGCTGCAGTGCCGGCCCGCGTCCAGCACGGGCGGCAGTGGGTCAGCGCGGGCGCACCGTCGGGTTGCCGCGGCATCGCCACGCCGGCGACATGGCGAGGACCATCGCCGGGATCGGCCAGCTCAGCGCCTCGATCACCGCCGCCACGTCATCGCGACGGCGCCGGGCTGCCTGGCGGTCCGCTGCGGCGGCCCGACCTGCGCCGAAGGTTCTGATAACCGGTCAGAAGCATATTGATATGCGGCCAGAACCAGCGCGCCGTAGAAGTGGTCATTGTGGCCGGGAGGCAGACGCCGCATGAACGCTCCTGAGTCACGTCCAGTTAATCGGCGGCAAGTGGCATCGAGGGCAGGTTCACATATGTCTGGTGGCGAATGGCTTGGTCCGGAATCAAGCCCGGCGTTCGAATTGGGCCAGGCGTTCGCCGTCTGCAGCGTGCTCGCCGGGCTCGAGATGTCTGGTTACCTCTCCGTGCTCGCGGCAGAGGGAATCGACATCGGGTCCGTCGAGGCGCGCAGTAGCCGGGAGAGAGAGCTGCTCGCATCGAGCCTGCGCTACCTCGTGAACCGCAGGGTGGCCCGGGAGGCGGCCGGCAACTTCACACTCACCGCCTACGGCGAGTCCGTCTATCGCGACCGCGGCTTCCTGCTGTGGCTGGTAGGAGGGTACGGCGAGCCGCTGCGGCGGCTTGATGCGATGCTCGCGCTCGGCAAACGCTACGGCGAGGACTTCACCCGGGACGGCCGGTGGGTGGCCGACGGCACGGCGCTGCTGGCCAAGCGGTACATCCTTCCGGATGCGATGGCCCTGCTCGGGCGGCTGTCATTTGGCAGCGTGCTGGACCTGGGATGTGGTAACGCCAGGTTCCTGATCTCGGTGTGCGGCGCGTTCGGCGCTCGCGGGATCGGCGTGGACCTGAGCCCCGCGGCGTACGCAGAGGCAGAGAAAGCCGTAGCGGAGGCTGGCTTGACCGGCCGGATAAAGCTCGCGCTGTGCGACGTGAGGGCTCTGGATACGATACCCGGCCTGGACGAGGTCCAGCTTGTCGTGGCCTTCTACCTTCTCCACGAGTTGCTTGCGGTCAGCCGTGAGGCTCTGACCGGCTACTTGTCCGACCTGTCCCGTCGCCTTCCGCCAGGTGCGAGCCTGGTGATCGGCGAGATGGAACCGCCGACCCTCGGCGAGGCCGGCCAGGCGTTCACCCCGGAGTTCAGCTACGTGCATGCCATGATGCGGCAACGGCTGCTCCCCGCAGATGACTGGGCGCAGGTACTCTCCGAAGGCGGGTACACCATGTCAGAGGTCGTCCGCCCCGGCTTCCCGGGCGCCATCCTGCTGCATTGCACGAAGCAGTCATAGGCTGGCCGACGGCCCGGGCGCGAGCGTCGGCGGCGACGGAACCAGCGGAAAGCGGTTACGGTCGCGGCAGCTCCGCAGACCCCCTGATCTGCTGGCTGACCTGAAGAAGACTCGTGGTCATAATGATCTCTACATGGAGGTCCGCGGTCGGGTCGAACGACCGGAATTCCACGATGGCGCTCAAGTTCAGAGGCACCACACCCATAGTCGAATAGTAGCCGTCGATTCCTACTTCAAGCTGGTACGTACCGACCTGCAATTGCTGCTCGCTCCAGCCCGCCAGCCGACCGTCCGTGCCAGTATAACCGCTGGCCACAAACTGCCATTCGGCGTTTTGCTGCCTCCGGAGGTTGATGAAAACGCCGGCGGCCGACATCCCGAATGCGGAATCCATGACATGGACGGAAAGCCTCACGTCGATACCTGCCTCTCAGTGAGGTTTTCTCAGCAGAAGTGAACCTTTCAGGAGGCAAAGCCCCACTTGGTCTCCCATCGTGTCGTGCTCGACATCGCCGAGTAACTGGTCTGGTTTGTTCTGGGCTGCTGGCCGCGCGCTGGGCGCAGAGTTCGGCACGTCGCAGACGATGGCGTACCGGTACCCGGACGAGGTGACTGAGGTGCTGGCGGCGCGGGCGCCGGGACTGGGGGAGACGTTCCAGCACGCCCTGACCGAATACTCGGCGTACCAGGTCGTGGACGGCACGGTGCTCGCGTCCCACGCTGCCGGAAGGAAACCGTCAGCCATATAGCACGGTCATTGACTTGTCGTACCTCGGGGAAGGCGCATGGGTTCGGCGTGAACGTGGAGCTGCTGCCGTACCCGCCCGGTATTCCGATGTGGGCTTCGGACGTGCTCCCTGGGCAATGCCCGTGACCTGGCCTGGGCCTGGCGGACGTCTTGACGGTGCCGGTGCGGTTCCTCGGCGCGGCGCCTCGCCGGGCTGGGCCTCGCGCTGTCGGCCCAAACGCTGGCAAGCACTCCGGCACGTCACCCCCAGACCTGCGCGGGCCAAGCGGGACGGGCGCCACGCGCGGACGCCGCGCGGCCAGGAAGCGGGCACGCGGGCGGCGCAGGGACTGGAACGGCACGCAGCGGCAACAGTCATGATGATGGTTCTCCCTGGCGCCATAGCGACCACTTTGGTAGCTCGCCCGAGGAATCTTACGCCGCTACGTCAGCCCCAGACCGTGTTGTCAGGATTGGCCTGGCCGCTAGCGAGCAAGGGCATCGAGAAGTGCGTGGCACTACCCGCTGATACCGGGTGTACGGCACCGACCGCGGCAGCGGGGACGGCAACGAGAGCGCCCACGGCGATGAGCACGGGCAGCAGAAAGCGCGGAAGGCTTCGGTGCGTCCTTACGATTGTCATTTCCTACCTCCGGATGACCATAAGGCATCTGTCCAGCGGATCACTGATGACTCACCAAAAGGTAGGCGGGTGGCTTATTGGTTTCATTTTGGTTTTCCTTCGCCAGGTCATCCTCGAGCGCTGGCGGGGCTGGCACTTCGACGGTGGTCATGCCGGGTTTGATGCCGGCGCTCGGCCGCAGCGGCGATCTCAGCGTGCAGGATGTCTGCGGCCTGCTGGACGTGGGATCAAGCCCGGCCCGGGGCGCGATCGCTGGCGGATGCCGTACTTACCGGTCCCATGCCGGATGCGAACGCAATATCTCGTGCTCGAGCTCTTGGGAGAGACGCGCGGTGCTGTCCAGGTCAAGCGCTGACAATAGCGCGGAGCTGTCGTGCCAGGCGGCGTGAGCAGCTTCGGGCTGGTCAGCTGCGGCGTGAATGCGCCCTCGGACCAGGAGCGCTTCCGCCCAGAGGATGCTGGCCTTCAGCGCCTGGAAACCCCCGATGGCATGGTCACAGTAATCTGCAGCCGCGTCCAGCTGGCCCGATACGAAGGCAATCTCGGCGCGGGTCATATCCACGCGGTTCTGCACCATCCGCTCGCCGACGCGAGCCGCCAGGTCCTGCGCTTTGGTAAGTGTTTTCGTCGCCGCCTCCAATGCGCCGCGTCGAAACTGGACCGTCCCCAGGCCGAGCAGCGCGTGACATTCACCGATCTGGTCGTCAGTCGCGCGGACGGAGACGAGTACGCGCCGGTATGCATCAGCCGCCAGTTCGAAGTCACCACGCCTTAGGTGAAGCTCGCCCAGGCGGTGGAGCACTTGGGCGCCCACCCTCCGGTTGCCGAACTTCTTGCAGATGTTCTCGGCCCGGTCCAGCAGATTGTAAGCGGTCTTGTCATCGTCGAAATCGAGATAGACCTGAGCCATGTTCTGCAGGACATGCGCCTCGGCGATATGCTCGCCGACGGGCACCAAGGTGCCGAGCGCCTCTTCCCAGCGGTCGAGCGCCAGGTTCAGGTAGCCGTCGACCCGGTTCAGGTATGCGAGGTTGCGCAGCGCGAGAGCCATGCCAAGCCGGTCACCTAGCTGCTGGTACAGCGCATGCGCTCGGGTGAGCTGGCGTGCTGCCTCCTCGGATTGACGCTGGAACATGTACAGCGAGCCGAGCGAGTAGCGCATGGTGGCCTCCCCCCGGCGATCCCCCGCGCGGCAGGCCGCCTTCAGCGCGGTCTCGTGCGTGATGTGCCAGTCGTCATAGTAGGCATGGGACTCGAAGAGCGTGACGGTGCACTGGGCAAGGTCCCACGCATGCTCCACCAGGCCAGTGGCCGCGGCCTGCAAAACCGCGGAGACGAGGGCGTGGCGCTCTGCCTCATACCAGGTCAGTGGATCCTTCATCAGCCGGGATACCAGCGCGTCCGGCAACGGCCAGCGGCTTGCGCCGCTGCTCGGCAGCATGAAGTCTCCGGAATACTCGTGCTTGTGCGCTTCTCCCGCGAGATGCAGCAGCGCGCCGGTCAGCCGCTCCAGCGCTTTCTGCCTGTCCTGCGGGCCTTCCTCCGCCATGAGGCGCTCACGCCCGAAGGCCCGCATGATCTCGTGGAAGCGGTAGCGGGTAAGGCCCGTGGCGCAATCCAGCTCGGCGTCGATCAGGTACGCCTCGGTCAGTTCCTCCACCAGGTCCTCGGCCCTGACGGTATCTATCTGCAGCAGCGGCGAGCCGACCCAGGAGGCGAAGCTGGGAGCATCGGCGACGGCAAGCATCCGGAACAGGCGCTGCGCGTCGGGCGAGAGGTTCTTGTAGGTAAGAAAGATGCTCGCCCGTACCCCGGTTCCGTCGTGGTTCAGCTCGTCGAGGCGGCGCGAATCATCCACCAGCCGGTCGACGAGATCCGATACGCTCCAGTGTGGCCGGGCGGCAAGTCGTGCCGCGACGATCCGCACCGCGAGCGGCAGGTATCCGCACAACCTGCAGAGTTCGGCAACCGTATCGGGCTGGGCCTCGACCCGGGCCGGGCCGACTACGCTGGTCAGCAACGCGACGGCACTGCGCTCGCTGAAGCCATGGAGCTCGATGCGGCTGGCTGCCGCTATACCCGTGAGCCTCTTCCGGCTGGTTACGATCACCGAGCAGCCCGAGTTGCCTGGCAGGAGGGCCGCTACCTGCTGCTCGGACATCGCGTCGTCAAGAACGACCAGGACCCGGCGTGTGCCGAGGAGGTTCCGGTACATCTCGGCACGCTCCTCGAGATCCATAGGAATCGCGGCGGTGGGAATCCCGAGAACCCGCAGGAAGCGCTCCAGGATATTGCTGAGATTGGTCTGATGGTCACCGTTACGCAGCCTGGCGAACAGCTGGCCGTCGGGGAAGTGCGGCGCCAGCCGATGGGCGACGTGCACGGCGAGAGTGGTCTTGCCCGCGCCGCCCCGTCCTATGATGATGTCGACCCGCACAGGCTGATGGTCTTCGGGAGCGGCCCCGGCCTGCGTCGCCTGGGTGACGAGATATTCGACCTCCTTGCTGCGACCGGTGAAGTCGGGAATTGCGGCTGGCAGCAGTCGTGGTACCTGGGGCGGCTCACCGGAGGTCTCGGCTCGCTGCGGCAGCCAGGTCGCCGGGATCTCCCGTTCCGGGGATGGCGGGGTACCGTTGAGGACCGCTTGCTGTAGATCTTGCAGTTCCTTGCTTGGTTCGAGGGCAAGTTCCTCCATCAAGGTGCGGCGGGCGTCTTGGTACGCTTCGAGCGCTTCCGCCTGTCGCCCGGTCTCGTACAAAGCTGTCATCAGCAAGGCACGGAACCGCTCTCTCAGCGGGTGTTCCTTTACCCAGCCGACCAGATCGCAGATCAGGTCTTGATGCATCCCGAGCCGTAGTCCGCAGGTCACGCATTCCTCGATGACGGCTAGCCGCCGTTCGTGAAGCTTGGCTACGCTCTGCTGGACAAGCCTGCTCGGGACATCGACGAGCGCCGAGCCTCGCCACAATCCGAGCGCCTCCTGGAATTCGTCACGGGCCTTTAACAGGTTATTCTCCTGTACAGCCCGTCTAGCTGCCGCGACGCGGCCTTCGAACACGTAGAGGTCTAACTCGCCTTCCGTCAGCCCGAGCATGTAACCAGGCCGACGGCTTACCACTCGCTGTCTTCCCTCGGCTGCCGCCATCTGCCTGCGCAGCGCAGAGATGCAGATCTGTATTTGCCCCCGGGCGGTATTTGGCGGTTCCTCGTCCCACACCGCCTCGATCAGCCGATCAATCGGCATCACATGATTTGCTTCGAGGAGCAGCATGGCAAGCACAGCTTGCTGACGTGGGCCCCCGATGGTAACCAGATTGTTCTCGTGGCGGACCTCAAGCGGCCCCAGGATACGGAACTCCACATTCCTCTCCATGGATTTCGACGAACGAATGGCTAGACAGCGATTCGTTCAGAACACAGCCGCCAAACAATACGCACGTGACTCCCGTTGACGATCCAATCAGCGGTATAGGCAAGGCAGGTGTTCCTGATCGGCACACCCCCGCGAAGGTTGCTGCCGTCATAATCATGCGCCCTCGCATACTACAGGTGGTAATCTACTACGTTAAGCATCTGCGCGCTGAAATGGCAAGGCTGAGATGAGGTGGATCCTGAGCCCTACCATCGTGCGGGGGACACCGGCCAATCGAGACCAGCGCGGCATTCGATCCGCTGGCTTGGCGACCAGGCGCCGGGCCGGCGGCGGATTCTCGTAGGTGATCTCTCTGATCACGGTGGAAGGCTTCCGTTCCGGACGTTGCAGGCGCAGGCGAGCAGGCACTGGCCGGCCGCTGCTCTAGCTCCGCAAGCCTCAGCGTCGCGGCCTTGCCGCCGGACAGCCGCCCCTCTATCTCCGCAAGACACGCCCTGGACTGGGCGAATGCCCCTGAGGCCGGCCCCGGCACGTGCTCTGGCATCGGGCTCCCTTCCGGCGTTCGGGTCATGGACAACCGGTTCTTCGCAAGGTTAGCATCGCAAGGTGAATTGCGACAGTAATCTTGCGAACGGTGACCCGGCGGCGCTGCCCCGGAAGCAGGCCGGACGGCGGGAGCTGAGCGACCCGCAGACCATGCGGGCGCTGACCCATCCGGTGCGGCTGGCGCTGCTCGAGGCGCTGGAACTGGAGGGGCAGCTCACCGCCACCCAGGCCGGCGAGATTATCGGCGAGGCGCCGAACACCTGCTCGTTCCATTTCCGGCAGCTGGCCAGGTACGGGTTCGTCGAGGA
>JASHUI010000083.1:0-4447 GCA_030040095.1 Streptosporangiaceae bacterium
TCGGCCAGCCCGGCCGTGTTCCTGAACGCCCGCGGAGGGCGGCTCACCCGGCAGGGAGCGTGGGCCGCGCTGCGGGCCGCGGCCGGGCGGGCCGGGATCGCCGGGGTGTCGCCGCACACGCTGCGCCATTCCTTTGCCACCCATCTCCTGGACGGCGGCGCCGATGTCCGGGTGGTGCAGGAATTGCTCGGCCACGCCTCGGTCACCACCACCCAGGTCTACACTCTGGTGACGGTGGACCGGCTGCGTGAGGTCTACGCCAGCGCGCATCCCAGGGCGGGCACCGCGCGCGGGCCATTTCCGTGCAAACGGTGAGTCGGCTTGCCGCAGACATGCCCAGGCCCTAGCCTCGCGCTAGAGTCCGGGTTTTGGCGGGCGCATCGCGGGCGGTCCCATTCCGTGGGTCTGTGCCGGAAAGGATCCCCGCCGGGGAGGTGCAGTAGCTTTGGCAGCGTCCCGAGTACTGGAGGTCAGGCCCGGCGCGCTGGGCCCCACCGGTCGGCCCATGCCGGTATTCCCCGATCCCGAGCCCCTGCTGCGGCACGGCCCGGCCCGGATCGCCGCGGTCTGCAACCAGAAGGGCGGCGTCGGCAAGACCACCACCACGATCAACCTCGGCGCCGCGCTGGCCGAGCAGGGCCGGCGGGTGCTGCTGGTCGACTTCGACCCGCAGGGCGCGCTCTCGGTGGGCCTGGGCATCCAGCCGCATGAGCTCGACGCGACGGTCTACAACCTGCTCATGGAGCACGGGCTTTCCGCGCGCGACGTGCTGATCAAGACCAACGTCGACGGCATGGACCTGCTGCCAAGCAATATCGACCTGTCCGGCGCGGAGGTGCAGCTCGTCCACGAGGTCGGCCGGGAATTCGTGCTCGGCCGCGTGCTCCAGCCGGTGATCCCCGACTACGACATCATCCTGATTGACTGTCAGCCGTCGCTCGGGCTGCTCACGGTCAACGCGCTGGCCTGCGCGGACGGCGTCATCGTGCCGCTGGAGTGCGAGTACTTCGCGCTGCGCGGCGTGGCCTTGCTGATGGAGACCATCGACAAGGTCTCGAGCAGGATCAGTCCGAAGCTCGTGCTCGACGGCCTGCTGGCCACGATGTACGACTCGCGCACCCTGCACACCCGGGAGGTGCTGGCCGGGGTGGTCAAGGGCTTCGGCGATCATGTGTACCACACGGTGATCAGCCGGACGGTGCGGTTCCCCGACGCCACCGTGGCCGGGGAGCCGATTACCCGTTTCGACCCCACATGCAACGGGGCCAGCGCGTACCGGGAACTGGCCAAGGAGGTACTGCATCGGTGGCGCCAGGCAGACCTCGCGCTTCCCGTTCGCGGCGGGTAAGCCTGCCGGGAGTCGCCGAGCTGCTCCGCCCGGTCGGCCGGGGGCCGTCCGTCGAGGCCCAGCGCCAGGCCAGCGGCCGGGAACGCCACGCGCAGAAGATCACCGTGTACCTGTCCGGCAGCGAGCTGCTCGACCTGGAGCGGGCCCGGCTCACGCTCCGGGCCCTGGGCATTACCGTGGACCGGGGACGGATCGTGCGGGAGGCGCTGGCCGTGCTGCTGGCCGACCTGGATGCCGAGGGCGACAAGAGCCTGGTGGCTCGGCGGCTCTGGCCAGGGACGCTGCCGGATTGACGATCGGCGGCGGGAGCCGGCGATGGAACGGCAGGACGGGTTGAGGCGGATGCAGGCTCACGAATGAGCACGACGATGATCGATGAACCGGGCGAGGCCAGGGCTGCGGGCGGATTCGAGGTCCACCTCGACGTCTTCGAGGGCCCGTTCGACCTGCTGCTCGCCCTGATCTCCAAGCACAAGCTGGACATCACGGAAATCGCGCTGTCCAGCGTCACCGACGAGTTCATCGCCTATATCCGGGCCAAGGCCGACGGCTGGGACCTGGATCAGGCCAGCTACTTCCTGGTCGTGGCCGCGACCCTGCTCGACCTCAAGGCGGCCCGGCTGCTGCCCGCGGGCGAGGTCGACGACGAGGAGGACCTGGCCCTGCTCGAGGCCAGGGACCTGCTGTTCGCCCGGCTGCTGCAGTACCGCGCGTACAAGGAGGTGGCCGCGGTGCTGGCCAGCCGGATGGCCGCGGCCGGGCGGCGGTTCCCGCGGCGGGTGCCGATGGAGCCCAGGTTCGTCGAGCTGCTGCCGGAGGTGCTGCTTGGCCTGGGCCCGGTCGAGTTCGCGGCGATCGCGGCCCGCGTCCTGACGCCGAAGCGGCCGCCCGTGGTCAACACCGAGCACCTGCACGTGCCGCTCACCAGCGTCCGCGAGCAGGTCGGCCTGCTGTCCGGGCGGCTGGCGCAACTGCGCCGGGCCACGTTCCGGCAGCTCACGTCCGACTGCCGCGGGACCTACGAGGTCGTCGCGCGGTTCCTTGCGGTACTCGAGCTGTACCGGCGCGGCCGGATCGCGCTCGACCAGGCGGCCCCGCTCGGCGATCTCTACGTGAGCTGGACAGCGCCCGACGACGGCGACGGCGAATCAGACGACCAGGAAGCCGGCGAGTAAGCGATGCAGAACGGATCAGGCCCCGGCCCGGGCGACGCGGGCGAGCGGCCCGGCGGCCCCGGGCTGCGGGCCAGCCTGGAGGCGATCATGCTGGTGGCCGACGAACCGGTCTCGGACGTCGTCATCGCCCAGGTCCTGGAGCGCCCGACCGCCGAAATCGGCACCGCCCTGCGAGAGCTGGCCGCCAGCTATACCGAGGAGGACCGCGGCTTCGAGCTGCGCGAGGTGGCCGGAGGCTGGCGGTTCTACACCCGTGAGGAGTGCGCCCCGGTCGTGGAGCGGTTCGTGGCCGACAGCCAGGAGGTCCGGCTCACCCAGGCCGCCCTGGAGACCCTGTCCGTGGTCGCCTACCGGCAGCCGGTCAGCCGGGCCCGGGTGTCGGCCGTGCGGGGCGTCAACTGCGACGGCGTGATCCGCACCCTGGTGCTGCGCGGGCTGGTCGAGGAGGCCGGCACCGACCCGGAGACCGGCGCGATCCTGTTCGCGACCACCGGGTACTTCCTGGAACGCCTCGGGCTGCCGAGCCTGGACGCCCTGCCCGACCTGGCCCCGTTCCTGCCCGATCACGTTGACGACGAGCCCGACGTGGGCCATGACTCCGCCGCGTCGTGACGAGGAGCCCGGCGAGGGCCATGACTCGCTGATCGACGTGCCCGGCGGGGTGCGGCTGCAGAAGGTGCTGGCCGCGGCCGGCGTGGGCAGCCGCAGGCATTGCGAGGAGATGATCGCCGACGGCCGGGTGGAGGTCGACGGCGAGGTCGTCCGCAGGTTCGGTGCCCGGGTCGATCCGCAGCACCAGGTCATCCGGGTGGACGGGCGGCGGATCCCGGCCCGGGAGGACCTCGTCTACGTGGCCCTGAACAAGCCGGCCGGGGTGCTGACCACGATGTCGGATGCCCGGGGCCGGCCCACGATCGCCGACTATCTCGGGGACCGGGCCGAGCGGCTGTTCCACGTGGGGCGGCTCGACTTCGACACCGAGGGCCTGATGCTGCTCATGAACGACGGGGAGCTGGCGCACCGGCTGGCGCATCCCCGTTACGGCGTGCTCAAGACCTACCTGGCCGACGTGACCGGCCCGCTGCCCCGTGACCTCGGCCGCCAGCTGATCACCGGCGTCGAGCTGTCCGACGGGGTGGCGACCGCCGACCGGTTCCGGGTGGTGGAGCGGGCCGGCGGGCGGGCCCTGGTGGAGATCACGCTGCACGAGGGGCGCAAGCACATCGTGCGGCGGATGCTGGCCGAGACCGGCCATCCGGTCAGCCGCCTGGTCCGCACCCACGTGGGGCCGGTGGCGCTCGGCTCGCTTCGCCCCGGCACCACGCGCCCGCTCACCACCATGGAGATCGGCGAGCTGTACGCGGCGGTCGGTCTATAGCCTGGGAACCGGCGCGCTCGCACCAGGGGCAGGGCGGCGGAGAGTAAGGGCGGACAGGTGGCAGTCAGGGCGATCCGCGGCGCGGTGCAGGTGGACGCGAACGAGAGCACGGCCATCCTGGAGGGCACGTCAGAGCTGGTGACCGAGGTCGTGCGGCGCAACCAGCTGATCACCGAAGACGTGATCAGCGTGGTGTTCACCGCCACCGCCGACCTGAACGCAGAGTTCCCCGCGCTGGCCGCGCGCAAGCTGGGCTTCCAGGACGTGCCGCTGCTGTGCTGCACCGAGATCGACGTGCCGGGCGCGATGCCGCGCGTGGTCCGGCTGCTCATGCACGTGGAGACGGCGGCGCCGCGCTCCGCGGTCCAGCATGTGTACCTGCGCGGCGCCGCCGCGCTGCGCATGGACATCGCCCAGTGACCGGATTCGCCGGAACCGGCACGGCCGCCCCCGGCGAGATCCCGGGTCAGGTGGTGGTGATCGGCACCGGGCTGATCGGCACGTCGGTGGCGCTCGCGCTGCGCGAGCGGGGCGGCGTGGTCTGGC
>JASHUI010000084.1:0-3903 GCA_030040095.1 Streptosporangiaceae bacterium
TGGCTGCGCAACGCCATGGCCGCGCTCGCCGTCCTGGCCGCCGCCGCGGCCGTGGTCAGCTGGGACGCCCAGTATGTCATGGTCCGCCAGGCCCGCCACGTCCCCGCGATCGCCGCGCTGGAAGCAGGCATCCCCGACACCGGCGCTCTCATCTTCGCCGCCCTGGGCATCGCGCTGGCCCTGCACGGCCGGCGGGCGCTGCGGCCGCGCGCGCTCAACGTTGCCTGCGTCGGGCTCTCCCTGACCATGAACGCGATAGCAGCGGGGCCAGGGTGGCGCGACACCGCCATCTGGGTCATGCCATCCGCCGTCTACGCGCTGGCCAGCGACACCCTCATCGGCGTGGTCCGCGCCTGGGCGCTGGCCCGGATGCGCGCCGACGGCCAGGCCCTCGAAGGAGAAGAAGCCACCCCGCTCGCGGTCGCCGGAGCCGTGCTGCTGTGGCTGCTGCGCCTGGCCCTGGCCCCGGCCAGCACGCTGGGCGGGTTCCGCCGCTGGACGGTCGAGGAATGCCCGGTCGCCCCGGGCCGAAAGGCACCCCCGGCGCCTCCGCAACCACAGCCGACGGTCCCGGCTGTCGTTGCTACCTCGCAGCCCCCGCCGCTGCCGCCGCGCCGACGCGCCGACGGCAGGCCGCGCAAGCAGGACCTGCTGATCGCGCTGGCCAGCCAGCGCCACGACCTGCACCGGCTGCCACTGGCGCGGGTGGCCCGGATCGCCGGGGAGATCGGCGCCGAGGTCAGCCTGCACCAGGGCACCGCCCGCCGCGTCCTTCGAGCCCACGTCCAGGCCCTGCAACAGCAGCCCATCCCGCGCACCGCACCGGAGGCCAGGCCATGAAAATCCCGCTGCTGATCGCCGTCGCCGCCTTAGCCCTGCTCGCCGTCAAATGGGCGTTCTTCTACGGCCGGCGGCTGCCGCGCCACCGGGTCCGGCACCTGCGCATCCGGCTGCGTCTGCGGCTGCATCCCGGCAAGGGCCACGCCACCATCGTCGAGCTGTGGTGGCGGTGGGGCCGGCTGGCCATGCTGCACGGCAGCCGCCGCACCCGTCCCTCACTGGCCTGGCGCCTGCTCTCCCCGGCCCGCGAGTACTCGGTCCTGGCCGGGCGCGGCCACTACCGGCACGCGCTGCGCCTGCCCCTGGACGAGCACGCCGTGATCTTCAGCCCGCCGCGCGGCGGCAAGACCGGCTGGCTGGCCCGCATCATCCTGCACTACCCCGGGCCGGTGCTGTCCACCACCACCAAGCACGACATGTACCAGCTCACCGCCGCCGCCCGCGCCCGCCACGGCCCGGTCCAGGTGTTCAACCCCCAGGGCGTCGGCGCCGTGCCGTCCACCTTCCGGTGGAACCCCCTCGACGGCTGCCAGGACCCCGCCATCGCGATCCGCCGCGCCGACGCCTTCGCCTACGCCGTCAGCCAGAAAGGCGTCGAAGACGGCAGTTTCTGGGCCGCCAAGGCGTCGGACTACCTGCGCGGCTACTTCCACGCCGCCGCCCTCACCGGCCGGGACCTGCGCACCGTCGCCCGCTGGGTCTCCGGCTCCCGTCCCGAGGAAGCCGAGGACATCCTCCACTCCATGCCCGGCGCCGGCCGCTACCTTGCCGACCAGCTCGCCGAGATGCGCGGCGAAGCCAACAAGACCATCTCCACCGTCCGCATGACCATGAGCCGCAGCCTGGCCTTCCTCGCCGACCCCGCCCTGGCCGCCAGCGTGCTACCCCAAGACGGCGAGTCGCTGGACATCCCCTCGTTCCTGCGCGAATCCGGGACCCTGTACCTGATCGCCGAGACCCGCGGCGACGACGCGCCCGTCGCGCCCCTGTTCGCCTGCCTGGCCAGCGAGATCCACTACACCGCCGCCCTGGCCGGCAGCCTGCTGCCCGGCGGACGGCTCGACCCGCCGTTACTCATGGCCCTCGACGAGGTCACCCAGATCTGCCCCGTCCCGGTCCCCTCCTGGCTCGCCGACTCCGGCGGCAAGGGCATCCAGATCATCACCGTCGCCCACGGCGAAGCCCAGCTCCGCGCCCGCTGGGGCGCCGACGGCGCCCGGATCATCATGGACACCTCCGGAGCCAAGATCTGGCTCCCCGGCATCTCCGACACCACCACCCTCGACGCCGCCTCCGCCCTGTGCGGCACCACCCCCATGAAAGAAACCCGCAACGCCTTTGGCCGCCAGCTCGAGCACCACGACCTCTACACCCGCCACCCGATCACGACCCCCGACATGATCCGCCAGCTCCCCGCCCGGCACGCGCTCATCGTCCGCGGCGGCATGTCCCCCGTCATCGCCCGCCTCCCGATGGCCTGGCACGATCCGGCCTACAAACGCGCCCGCCGCGCCCACGACCGGACTCAGGCTCATGCCATCGCCGAGCCGGGCCTCGTCTCTGATACGCCCCGGCCCCATGCCCCCTGGCCCCGACCGGACACCAGGCCCGGCCCCAGCCCCTCCTCCCCGGGCTGGGACGACCTCGGACCCCGCCCGTGGCACTAGGCACCCCCGGCCCTGGCCCCGGTGACGCGCTCACCGGGGCCATGCTGCAAATAACCCAGCACGCCGAACGCCTCGCCGCCCTCGACGAACGCGAGGCCGCTCACTTCCGGGAGATCACCCGCCGCCTGAACGAGGTAGCCCGCCAGCTGGCGCAGACCAGTGACCGCTCCGGCGCCGTACACGACGCCACGGCGAGGCAGGCAGCCCTGCTCGACGCCCTCGACGGCATCGACCAGCAGGTCGCAGCCCTGGCCAGACGGCTCAGCGAGATAACGGACGTCAAGAACAGGGACGACAACGCCTATCAGCCAGTCCCCGGCCCGCGATGGTGGAAGCTCGACGGACCCGAACGCGACGAAGCGCTCGCCCGGCTGCGCGCCTGGGTCGAACATATCTACCGGCCCGGCTACGGACACGTCGCCGCCGGGCTCGGGCCCTGCTGGGACCAGCACCCGCTCTGCCTCTACGGACTCGACTGGCTCATGGAACTGTGGTCAGTCCTCTACCTCGCACCGGGCCGATCGACGGCTCTCCTGGCCAGCCAGGCCGAGTGGCAGACCCGCCTCATCCCGGCCCTCGCCCACCAGATGCACATCGAAACCACCCGCTGCGAACACCGGGTAGCGGCCGACCGCGAACTCCCGCCCACCTAGCACGCACGTTCTTCGTGGGGTCACGGTTAGCCGTCGCTCGTTTCTGCCACTACCTGGCAGTTGTCCAGGCTCGCTCGAAGGCACCTAGATAGGCATCGGTCATCTCGCCACCTTCGGTGCGCTGGAGGTAGAGGACTGGGGCTTGACCGGCAGCAATGCCGTAAACGCGCTGGCTGACCAGGAGTTGATCGTCGCCGAAGTAGATGGCGCCGTGTGCGATGCGTCGCTGGAGCCGTAGTTGCACCCGCCCCTCCTCGCGTAACCCCGCGTAGCCCGACAACTCGTCGCGGACACCGGCCATTGCGGCGTTGCTGTCAGCTGACGCTGAGCCCTCAGGAATGCCGTCCGCACCGGACGTGCCGAGACAGATCCGCACACTCACGCCGCTCCGCGCCCGCTCGGCGAGCAACTCCATAACCGGCTGGTCGCCGGCGAGCGGCAGGCCTATACGGTCCAGGATTCCGATGTCGCGCTGGGCTGACCCGAGCACGCGCAGCCACACATCCCAAGGCACGGCGTTGCCATGAGGGTAGACAGCCACGACCTCGCCGGGCCTCGTGGGGCCGGTCCGTACCTGCGGCCACAGATCGGTTTCGTCCACGCCGAGCATGGCGGCGATGGCCCAGCGATGCCGCATGTAAGGCACCCGGCCTTCCAGCCAGCGCCTGACCGTTTTCGGGTCGACCTGCAGGTGAGCGGCCACATCCTCCTCGGTGAGCCGCGCCTGGAGCAGCGCACGGCAC
>JASHUI010000792.1:0-4004 GCA_030040095.1 Streptosporangiaceae bacterium
CCTCGGCCTGGCCAACGCCGGCTACTACGCGATCGAGTCGATGCGGCTGGAGAAGGCGTACCGGGCCTACGGCCGCGAGCTGACCACCGACTACAACCCGGCCGAGGCCGGCCTGCTGTTCGCGTGCAAGCTCCGGACCGACATCTCGTTCCTGGGCCGGGAGGCGGTGGAGAAGGCGCGTGCCGAGGGCCCCCGGCGCCGGCTGGTCTCCCTCGTGCTGTCCGATCCGGACGCGATGATCTGGGGCGGCGAACTGATGCTGCGCGACGGGATCGCGGTCGGCCAGGTGACCTCGGGCGCGTGGGGTGAGGCGGTCGGCGGCGCCGTGGGCCTGGCCTACATCCGGCACCCGGACGGGGACGCGGTCACCCCCGACTTCGCCCGCGCCGGCCGCTACCAGGTCAACGTCGGCGGGCGCCTCTACCCAGCCGCCGTGGGCCTGCGACCGCCGTTCGACCCGGCCGGGGACCGGGTGAAGGGGCGCTACGGCGCCGGCCCGTCCACCACCTAGGAGAACCAGAATTTACGCCCCGACTCTCCCCCATCCGGTCCCGCCGCGTCAGCCCGGGCTCCGCGTGGCGGCGGTGCGCCGGTCCCGCCGGGACCCGGGTGCTTAGGGGGCCATCGGGTCCTGGCCGGGCTTGCGGCGTCGACTCCGGCAGGGACCGGACCGCTCGGCCAGCAGGTAGTGGCGGATGCCGCGGAGCACCTCGCCGCTGTCGGCCGGCGCGGTGGGCTGGGTGGGTGCCGTCGGCTGACCTGGTGGGGTGCGCGCTGCTGGAGCGGCGGGTGGGGCGGGTGCTGCCGGCTGACCGGGTGGGGTGGGCGCTGTCGGCTGGACGGCCGTACCCGCTTCGGTGGCCGGCTGAGGCTGGCTTGCCGCGAGCGCGCCGACGGCCGTCGTCGCGGGCTCGCCGGCCTGCGTTGCGTCGGCGTCCGGAGCGGGTCGGCCGGGCCTGGTCAGGGCGGACCAGCCGAGCAACGCGACCGGGTAGGCGAAGTAGCCGAACCTGGTGGCCGGAGCGAGCAGGAACATCAAGGCCAGCCCGATGGCCAGCCTCCTGACCGCGGCGGGGACGTCCGCGGGTGGCCGCAGCACCAGGGAGAGCCCGACCGCCAGGCCGGCCGCGATCAGCAACCCGACCGCGGCCAGGTGCCCGGCCGGGCCGGTGTCGGCCAGCACGTGGCCGGGCAGCGGGCTGGCCGCGGGGGTCTTGTGCAGCGTCATCCCGAGCGGGTACAGCACGATGTTCTGAAGCAGGGCCGAGGGCGTGGCCAGCAGCCCGGGCGCGGTCACCACGATCAGGCCCGCGATCGTGACGACGGCCGTCACGGCGGACCGGGCGGCGACCCTGCTGCCGTCCCGCGCCACCAGCAGGGCGGCGATCACCGCGAGCGCCGGCCAGGCCGTGGCCTTCATCGCGCACGCCACGCCGACGGCCAGGCCCGCCGCGACCGGCAGCCTGGGGGAGCGGGCCACGCAGGCGAACGCGAGGCATACCAGGGCGATGACCGGGGGATCGGTGATGCCCACCGCCAGCGGCAGCGCCAGCAGCGGGCAGGCCACGCCGAACGCGGCGAACCACACCGAGGCAACCCGGCAGTCACGGCACCCCGAGCCGCGGTGCGGGGCGCCCATCCAGAACGAGGCCGCGAGCAGCACCGCGGTCACGGCGATCAGCCACGGCCTCGGGTCGCCGAGAACGCCGCGCAAGCCCAGGGCGTGCGGCAGGCCGAAGAGCGCCATCGCGGGCAGGTAGGGGTTGTAGGACTGCCAGGTGGCGAGCTGCCCGGCGGACAGGTACGGGCTCCCGGTATGCAGCAGCAGCACCGCGGACCGGCTGACCACGCTGACGTCGGCGGTGGCCGGGGCGCGCACGGCCAGCCAGATCGTCGGCGCGGCGAGGGCGAAGCCCAGGCCGGCCAGGAGGGGAAGCGCGAACCCGCGCGACCGGTAGGCGAGGATGGCGGCCAGGGCGTAACCGCCGGTGGCCCACAGGCCCCACGCTCCGTCGGCCCCGCCCCCGCTGAACGCGGTGAGGGCCGCGGCGTACACCGCGAACAGGGCGAACCATGCGGTAAGCCGCTGCCGGTCGAACGCGAAACCGTGCTCGGGCCGCTCGGCGTTCCATAGCAAGGAGCCGACCCGGGCGATGCCGGCCAGCAGCCCGGCCGGGCCCCGGCCGGGCCGCGGCCCCTCGTCGGGCTCGGCGGCGAGCGCGGTACGCGACGTTCCCGCGACCGCGCCGTCGCTGTGGTTCACGGGCGCACCGCCCGTGCCTTGCGCTCCGCGCACCCCTTGTACCCCTCGGCCCCGGATGTCACCAGCCAGCGATCTTTACGTAAACCTCTAGCATCCCTCACGCGCCGTTCGCCCCCTCATTTCCACCCAATCATGTTGGCGCGTCCCGCGGGGGGTGACCCGGCGCCCAAGTTCCCCGGAGGTTCGCCTACCATAGCCCCCCGCACGCCGCCGGGCATCGCGCGGACGGCGCGGATGGCCGCAACGGCCGGGCGCGGAGGCTAGCTGGAATGATCGGGAGCTGACCGACGTCCGGCGTCAGGCGGGAGCAGGCATCGTGCACCAGGCCAGGCCGCTGAACCTGATGCGCGCGCGATCCGGCGCGGAGCGGGTCACCAACATCGAGCTGTTCTTCGACCTGGTCTACGTCTTCGCGGTGACCCAGATCTCGCACTACCTGCTGGCCCACCCGACGGTGACGGGGGCACTGCGCTCCGGCCTGCTCCTGGCCATGATCTGGCTGCTGTGGGCCTACACCACCTGGGTCACCAACTGGCTGGACCCGGACAAGATCGCGGTGCGGCTGCTCCTGCTCGGGCTGGCGGGCGCCAGCCTGGTCATGTCGGCCGCCATGCCCGGCGCGTTCGCCGGGCGAGGGCTGGCGGTCGGCGTCGCGTACGCGGCGATGCAGATAGGGCGCAGCCTGTTCGCCGTGATCGCGCTGCCGGGCGGGTCGCTGCGGCGCAACTTCCAGCGCATTCTGGCCTGGTGCCTGGCCAGCGGAACCCTCGCCGTGCTGGGCGGGGTCGTCGCCCCGGACCCGCGGGCGTGGCTGTGGCTCGCCGCCGTTGCCGTCGACCTGCTGGGCGGAGCGGTCGGCTTCTACACGCCGGGACTCGGCCGCTCCAGCACGCTGGACTGGACCATCGAGGGCAGGCACTTCGCCGAGCGGTGCCAGGCGTTCATCCTGATCGCGCTGGGCGAGTCGATCGTGGTCATCGGGGCCACGCTGTCCGGGCTGGCCCACATCACCGGCATGGAGATCGCGGCGTTCGCCGTGGCCCTGCTGGGCAGCGCGGCGCTGTGGTGGCTGTACTTCGACCGCAGCGCCGAGGACGCGGCGCGGGTCATCGCCGCGTCCGACGACCCGGGGCGCCTGGGCCGCTCGGCGTATCACCTCATCCATCCGGTCATGGTGGCCGGGATCATCGTCGGCGCGGCCGCCGACCAGCTGACCCTGGCCGACCCGGGCGCGGTCGGCCACGCCCCGGCGTCATGGATGATCCTCGGCGGCGCCGGCCTGTTCCTGGCCGGGCACGCCGCGTTCAAGGCGGTGATCTGGGGCGTGGTGTCCTGGACCCGGATCGGCGGCGTGATCGCGCTCGCGCTGCTCGGGCTGGCCGCCGCGCATTTGTCCGCGCTCGAGCTCGGCACCTGCACGGCCGCCGTGGTGGTGGCGGTGGCCGTGGCCGATTACCTGCGTCCGCACGCCGAGCCCGATGCGGCCGGTCGCGTGCCGTGACCGCACGAGGGGGACGTTACGCGCCGCAGCCCCCCGCCCCGGCCACCCAGCCGGTCAGGCCGGGCCCAGGCCGAGCGCCCGGCGCAGGAACTCGACCTGGAACAGCCCCAGGTTGGCCGCGACGTCCTCCTCCGTGGCCATGTGGGTAACGCCGGACAGCGGCAGCACGGTGTGCGGCCGCCCCGCGGCCAGCAGCGCCGAGGACAGCCGCAGCGTGTGCGCCACCACCACGTTGTCGTC
>JASHUI010000793.1:0-3570 GCA_030040095.1 Streptosporangiaceae bacterium
CCGCTGCGCTCGGCGGAGAGCGCGCCGAGGGCCGCGTTCATGGCCGAGGGCATGGCCAGGCCCAGCCCGGCACCGGTCACGGCGAACCACGCGGCGCCATAGCCGGTTCCGCTGGTGACGCGGGTGAACGCGCCCGCGGCCAGGGCCGCGGCCATCACCGCGAAGCCGACGGTCACCAGGGCCTTGGCCCCGACCCGGGGCGTGCCGGGGCGGCCGTCCGCGGTCTTCGGCGGGGTCTGCAGCCGGGTGCTCAGGATCATTCCCACGACCATGCCGCCGATCATCGGCAGCAGCCGCAGGCCGGCGCCCAGCGAGTCGAGCCCGCGCACGTCGCGGAAGTACAGCGGCATCGCGAACAAGATCCCGAACAGTGCGAACGACACCAGCGTGGCCAGGATCGTGCCCCAGGTGAAACCGGCCGACTGGAACAGGCTGAGCTGGACCAGCGGCTGGCCGCCCGGGCGCAGGGACACCCGCCGCTCCCAGAACACGAACCCCGCCAGCACGGCCAGGCCGGCCGCCATCGTGGCCAGCGCGGCCGCGTCGCCCCAGCCGTCCTCGCCGGCCTTGATGATTCCGTAGACCAGGGCGACCAGCCCTAGGCTCGAGACGGCCACGCCCACCATGTCGAGGCGCGGCCGCTGCTCGCTGCGCGACTCCGGCATCAGCAGGGTCACGGCGGCCAGCGCGAGCACGATCACCGGCACGTTGATCAGGAACACCGAGCCCCACCAGAAGCTGTCCAGCAGCCAGCCGCCCAGTATCGGGCCGAGCGGGTAGGCAATGAACACCGCCGCCATCACGACCGCGATCGCCTTCTGCCGCTCCTCGGGGCTGAACAGCACCGGGATCACGGCCAGGGACAGCGGCAGGATCACCGCCGCGGCCAGGCCGAGGGCGGCGCGCGCGGCCACCAGTTCGCCGGACGACCGCGAATACGCGCAGGCCAGCGAGGCCAGACCGAACAGCACCAGCGCGGGCACCAGCACCTTCTTGCGGCCGAACCGGTCGCCGAGCAGGCCGGCGGGCAGCAACGCCGCGGCCAGGACCAGGCTGTAGGAATCGATGAACCACTGCAGGTCACTGGTTGACGCGTGCAGGTCGGTTCCGAGGGTGGGGAGGGCCAGGTTGAGCACGGTCAGGTCCAGGCCGACGACGAGGGCGCTGAGCGCCAGGGCGCCCAGCGCCCACCAGCGGCGCTCGAGGTTCTTCATGGCACTCACTTCCTCTTCACATCGACGCTCTTTCAGTAGCCAACCTAAAATAGAAGTTACACTATTTTGATAGTCACTGTCAAATACTTGACTGGGCTCCGTATGAATCGCGGGGTAGGCGTTTGGGAACTGTCAGCAACTAGGCCCGGTCGGCCCGCGGGGGGTTAACTGGGACCAGACATCCCCGACGGGAAGGAGCCAAACCGTGTCCGGGGTACGTCGGGTCATCGTCGGCGTGAACGGGTCTCCGGGCAGCCTCCATGCGCTGCGCCATGCCGCGGATCTCGCTCGCGGCGACCACGCCGCGCTGATCGCGGTGCTCGCATGGATGCCCCCGGGCGGTGACCTCGCCGACCGCACTCACCCCTCGCCGTACCTGCGCAAAGTCTGGCAGGACGCCGCCTGGCAGCGCCTGTGGGAGGCCATCGGCCTCGCGCTCGGCGGCGTCCCCGATGACGTGGCTTTCGAGCCCGAGGTGGTGCGGGGCGAACCCGGCCAGGTGCTGACCAACCTGGCCTCCCAACCCGGCGACCTGCTGGTCATCGGCGCCGGGCGGCGGGGCCCGCTGGCGCACGCGCTGTCCTGCCGGGCGAGCCGGTACTGCGTGGCACACGCGCGGTGCCCGGTGGTCGCCGTGCCGCCGCCGGCCCTGGCCCAGGTGGGTCACGGCCTGCGCGGCTGGGCGTTCCGTCACCGGGGGCTGAGCCCGGCCGACCTCGAACTGCCTGCGGCACACTAGGTAGTGACGATCGATGAGGACGGAGGCGGGTCATGCCACAGCCAGAGGGCGCCGAGCTCGAGCGAGTCCGGGCGCGCCGCGAGGAACTGCGCCAGCGTTACCTGCATCCGAAGGAGGACCGGCCGAGGAGCACGGTCGGGGGAGTGCATCACCTCGCCCTGATCTGCCAGGACACCGAGGAGACGATCAGGTTCTACCAGGAGTTCCTCGGCTTCCCCCTGGTTGAGCTGGTCGAGAACCGCGACTACGCGGGCTCGAACCACTTCTTCTTCGACATCGGGAACCACAACCTGCTCGGGTTCTTCGACTTCCCCGGATACGACCTGCCGCCGTTCAGCGAGACCATCGGCGCCGTGCAGCACCTGGCCATCTCGATCTCGGCCGAGCAGTTCGACGCGGCGAAGCAGAAGCTGGAGCAGGCGGGCGTGGACTACCTGGGCCCGGACCGGGGCGCGGACGACAGCATGTACTTCCGCGACCCCAACGGGGTCGGCCTGGAACTCTACCGCGAGAAGCTCGGCATCTTCGAGGGCGAGCGCCTGCTGGACTGAGCGGGCCGGTTAGCGGTGCTCGCGCCTGATCACCAGGCGAAGCGCCGACCAGGTTTCGTCGATCGCGCACACCTTGTTGTCGACCAGGCCGGTGGGCAGCGCGACCTCCCGCACCACGTCGTCGCTCATGTCGGTGGGGACCTTCGAGGCCCGCTTGGGCCAGGCGATCCACAGCCCGCAGGCCGGGGCCATCCGGTCCCGGAGCCGGCCCAGGCTGGCCTCGAGTTCCGCGCGCCAGGACACGAACACCACGATCACGTCGAACAGCGTGCCGCCGTCCAGGTGCGTGTGCACCTCGGCCACGGACGGTACCGCCGCAATGGCATCCTCCAGCCACTCCGGCGCCCCGATCAGGGCGACCTCGTCCCCTTCGCTGATGCCGAGCTTCTGCGGCAGCGGCGTGGCCGAGTAACCGGCGGGCTGGCCCATCGATGTTCCCCTAGAGCCGTGACCTGATCGTCTGCAGCCAGCTTGTCACTAACTTGTAACTGCCGTCAGGCACAACTACAGGATGAGCACCTCGCAGACCGGGCCGCCGGATGAGGCAGGTCCGTGGGCCGGCGACGGCCTGGCCGGCCTGGTGGAGCTGGCCGGGGACGAGGCCGTCCTGCCGGCCGGCAGCCGCCTGGCCGACGAGCGGCGCCCTGGCCATCAGTGCTTCCTGATTCTCGACGGAACGGCCACGGTGGAGCGGGACGGGAGTCCGCTGCGCCGCCTGGCCAGCGGCGCGTTCGTCGGGGAGCTCGACCCCGGCGACCGCCCGCTTCCGCCGTCGGGCGTGACCGTCCGGCTGGACAGCCGTTCGCGGGTGCTCGTTCTCGACCCCGACCGGCTCGCCACCGCCATCGACGCCGACCCGGTGCTGGCCGCCGCCTGGCGGTCGCTGATCGCCCGGACCTAGCAGAGGAACCGCAGTGACCTTCCCCCTCACCGACGCGCCCGGCCTCGATGCCGGCCTCGATCCCGACCGCACCGGGTGGCCCGAGGCCGCGGCCGGGTGGCCCGATGCCCCGGCCGGCTGGCCCCATGACCCGGCCGGCTGGCCCGGCGACCTGGCCGACTGGGG
>JASHUI010000794.1:0-4218 GCA_030040095.1 Streptosporangiaceae bacterium
CAGCTGGACCCGGTCGACCTGGTCAATGCCCGGTCGAAGATCAACGGCGAGGCCCCGCAGTTCGTGGAGACCGAGCACTTCTTCCTCGACCTGCCGGCGTTCGCGGACGCGCTCGGCACCTGGCTGCAGAGCAAGAGCGGGCTGTGGCGGCCCAACGTGCTCAAGTTCTCGCTGAACCTGCTCGACGACCTGAAGCCGCGGGCGTACACCCGGGACTTCGACTGGGGGGTCCCGGTCCCGATGGACGGCTGGCGGGACCGCCCGGACAAGCGGATCTACGTCTGGTTCGACGCGGTGATCGGCTACCTGTCCGCGTCGATCGAGTGGGCGCGGCGCTCCGGCGACCCGGACGCCTGGCGGGCCTGGTGGCAGTCGCCGGATGCCGAGTCCTACTACTTCATGGGCAAGGACAACATCGTCTTCCACGCCGAGATCTGGCCAGCCATGCTGCTCGGCTACAGCGGCCAGGGCAGCAAGGGCGGCACGCCGGGCTCGCTCGGCGCGCTCAACCTGCCGACCGAGGTGGTGGCCAGCGAGTACCTGACGATGGAGGGCCGCAAGTTTTCCTCGTCCCGCTCGGTCGTCATCTACGTCCGCGACTTCCTCGACCGCTACAACGTGGACGCGCTCCGCTACTACCTTGCGGTGGCCGGCCCGGAGAACCAGGACACCGACTTCACCTGGAGCGAGTTCATCCGGCGCAACAACGACGAGCTGCTGGCGAACTGGGGGAACCTGGTGAACCGGACCGTGTCGTTCGCCGCCCGCAACATCGGCTCGGTCCCGGAGCCGGGCGCGCTGACCGACGCCGACAGGGAGCTGCTCCAGCGCTCGCGGGACGCGTTCAAGCAGATCGGCGACGCCCTGTCCCGGTCCAGGTTCAAGGCGGCGATCACCGAGACCATGCGCACGCTGGCCGACGCCAACAAATACCTCTCCGAGCAGGCCCCGTGGAAGCTTCGCGAGTCCGACCCGGAGCGGATGAGGACGATCTGCCACGTGGCGCTGCAGCTCGTCGACGACGGCAAGACCCTGCTCACCCCGTTCCTGCCGCGCTCGTCGCAGCAGGTCTACCAGATGCTCGGCGGTTCGGGCAGGTGGTCGGCGATGCCACGGATCGAGGAGGTCAGCGAGGAGGGCGGCGCCCCTTACCCGGTGATCACCGGCGACTATCAGGAAGCGGCCCGGTGGCAGTCCGAGCCGATCAAGCCGGGCACGCCGCTGCAGACGCCCACGCCGCTGTTCGCCAAGCTCGACCCCGGCCTGGCCGAGGAGGAACTGGCCCGGCTGGAGCAATCTTGACCGAGCCTCCCGCGCCCCCGCCGCTGCCCGCCGAGGCGCTCGACGCCCACACCCACCTGGACCTGATCGAGCGCCCGGTGCCCGAGGTCCTGGCCGCCGCCCGGGCGGCCGGGATCACGCGGGTGGTCACGATCGGCGTCGACCTCCCGACGTCGCGCTGGGCCGCCGACTGTGCGGACGCCCACCCGTCGGTGTCCGCCGCCGTGGCGGTCCACCCCAACGAGACCGCGCGCGCCGCCGGGTCCGCGGCCGAGCGGGACAAGGTGCTGGCTGAGATCGGCGCGCTGGCCGAGATGGCGCAAGTCCGGGCCATCGGCGAGACCGGCCTGGACTACTACAGGGACAGCTCCCCGCCCGAGCTGCAGCGCGAGTGGTTCCGTGCGCACATCGACATCGCCAAGCAGTCCGGCAAGGCGCTGATGATCCACGACCGCGACGCGCACGCGGACGTGCTGCGGATCCTGGATCAGGATGGCGCGCCCGAGCATGTGATCTTCCACTGTTTCTCCGGCGACACGGAGATGGCGCGGCGGTGCGCGGCGGCCGGGTACGTCATGAGCTTCGCCGGCAACGTGACGTTCTCCAGCGCCGGCCAGCTCCGGGAGGCGGCGGCCGCCGCGCCGCTGGAGCTGATCCTGGCCGAGACCGATGCGCCGTTCCTCACCCCGATGCCGTACCGGGGCAGGCCGAACTCGCCCGCGATGGTCGCCTACACGCTTCGCGCGCTGGCCGAGGTGAAGCGGCTCGAGCTGGCCGATCTGTGCGCGGCCGTCACCGCGACCGCGGAACGCGTCTTCGGCCCCTGGTCATAGCCTTGGCCGCCGCCAACTGGTCGCGCCCGTAAGCTCGACGGAGGTCAGGGAGAATGGACCGGATCCGTCACCACCTGGCCGCGTTCGAGACCCGCTAGAACACCACCGCGAGGCTGACCGCCCGCGGCCGGGCGCGGGCGGTCATTCACCTGAAGGACCGGCGCTATTGCCCTTCGGTGCGGTGCCGGCGGATGATGACGCCGTGGGGCGGGGTTTGGCCGGGCGAGCCTATGAGCGATACACCGGTGGTCCTGGCAGGCCCTAAGTGCGCGTGTCATACGGACAAGGCTCAAGAGGGGACTCAGCATGTCTAACATAACGAGCATTAGTTACCTTCAGCAAGAGGCGGTGTTGTTTCCCTCCACGCCCAACACGCCTTTAACGTTCGATCTCCAGACCACCTTTATAAATGCCTGGAATGCGCTGGAGGCTGGCGGAACGGTTACCGGAAGCGAGACTCTGTTCTCACTCGTGCAGGGCGCGATACAGCAATCAAGTCCTGGCGCCGTCCTTAATAGCCTGAACTGGGGACCCCAGGCGAACATCACATATGCTGCGGAATTTGTTCCGCCGCCACCGGATGCCGCCTTCATCGGAGCCGGAGGGACGGTAAACATCACGTTGTTCGTGCCCGGGGACAGCCTCGCCTTCACGGCCAGCGGGGCCACCTTCGATGTGAGCTTCGACCTCGTTGTCAATTTTCAGATGACATTCCCTTCGAGTTTGGCGCCGATCTTTAGCGGTGGAGACTCTAGTTGGTCGATAGGTCTTTCTGCGACGGCAGATGTAGAAGCCTTCAATGTTACTACTCATAATGTGGGCGTCTTCCTATGCGACCGGAGCGCGGTTCAAAAGGTCCTGCAGGCCATCAACGGCAAGACAGTGACGGTGGCAAACATTACCAATGAGGGTCTTACGCTTCTCAGCGATGTCATCGCCGGAGCAGGTGACCAGGGTTATACGCAACTACTTCAAGCTGACGACGGACAGGGAACCGTGAATTTGACGGCGGTATCGCCTAGCTTGATCATCAATGGTGCAGACGATGACAATATCCAAGTAAATACGTTGGCGGGAGGCGAGGTTTCGGTGTCGGCCCACGGCCAATCGATAACGCTTCTTCCCGGCCCGATCGATGCCGTGACGGTCAACCTGGCCGGAGGTTCCAGTGCTTTGTCCGTTGCCGGCCTGCCTCCAGGCGTCACCCTGAACGTCGCTACCCTGCAAAGCGGTACAACGGCGATGACCATCGGCGGGGCTAACGGTCTGGCGCCCCTGACGAACACCACGATAAACGTGGATGCCACGGCGGGATCGATCGCCCTGACAGTGGATGGCTCTGGAGATACCTCCGAGCGAATCGCCAGTATATCCAATGCGGCTGTTACCATCACGGCACTTAGCACGATAAATTACACGGGATCCATAACCTCGTTGAGGGTGCAGGGCGGATCCGGTAACAACCAGTTTTTCGTGGACAGTACTAGTCCATCGGCGCAGACGACTGTCGACGCGGGCAACGGGAACAATTTGGTCTATGTCGGCCTATTCAGCACCAACCCGGCGACCGCGGGTACGGGCCAGGGGTCTTTGTCAGAAATCGCCGGTCCACTGGACATCACGGATGCGGCCGGCGGCACCAGCTTGGCCATTGACGTCAGCGGCCAAAACTACGACTACTTCCAGATCTACAACGATCACGTCACCCTCGGTGGCGGTCCGACCATCAACTTCACGCCTGCTGTACGCGTGTTCACCCCAATGGGAAAGGTCGCGAGAATATCGCTCCTTGGTGTCGGCTTCTTGACCATTTACGGCAGCTCTAGAGGCAACAACATCCAGGCAGTGAGTGTCGGACCAGAAACCACGGTCATCGTCTGGGGAACTGCATCAGACGTCCAAGCAGGCGCAGCCTTGGGCGCCATAACTCACAAGATCTATCCCCCGACAATAGGATCCAAGCCGCCAATGAGGCCTATTGGGCACCCCATAGCGATATAGAATAGATTTGACTCAGCTGGCGGTGGTTGATTTTCGAAATCACCGGGTGGGCCGCTGCCCGCCTGCCCGCCTGCCCGCCTGCCCGCCTGCCCGCCTGCCCGCC
>JASHUI010000795.1:0-3898 GCA_030040095.1 Streptosporangiaceae bacterium
ACCCGGAGCGGGCGGACCGGCCCCGGGGCTATGCGTTCCGAAAACTCTTTGAGGTCTTTGCGGAGCCGGTCTTCGAGATCGGTCATGGGGTTCAGTCCTCCCCGAGCGCCTGGGCGAGCGCGGCGAGCCCGCGGGTGTTGGTGGCGCGGACCGCGCTCGGGCTGATCCGGAGCGTGTCGGCGATCTCGGCCACGTCCAGGTCCAGGTAGTAGCGGAGCACGAGCACCTCGCGCTGGCGGCGGGGCAGCGACCGCAGCGCGGCCGCCATCTCGCCCCGGTTGTCGGCGGCCGACGCCGCGTCCGGGCCGCCGACGTCCGACTCGGCCAGCTGCGGCACGTGCTTCCTGGCGACCGCGGCGCGGCGGTGCACCGAACGGCAGCCGTTCAGCACGCTGGCGCGGACGTAGGCCAGGCCGCTGGACGGCTGGCGCAGGCCGTGCCAGCCGCGGTGCAGCCGCTCGAACGCGTCCTGCACGACGTCCTCGGCGGTGGCCAGGTCGCCGGTCATCAGCAAGGCCAGGCGCACCAGCTCGACGTGGTGCTCCCGGAACAGGTCGGTGACCGCCGTCGCCCCGTCGCGGCCGACCGCCCGCTCGCCGCCGGCTCGTCCGCGCGGGTCGCCCGTCTCGCCCGCCATCGTGGCATTCACGCTAGAGAGACGCCGACTCCGCCCCGAGCGCTGCGCGCGAGTCGCGGCTCCGTCAGACCGCGTCGCCCTTGAGCGAGAACTCCGACAGCCGCCGGGTCGCCAGGAGCAGCGCGACCGCGGTCACGATCACGCCCATGATCAGCGCGGTGGTGAGGGTCAGGCCGGCGTTCAGCGCCGAATAGTGCGCGATCGAGTTCGCCACGCCGAGCGAGTACTGCTCGACCGAGAGCAGCCGGGCCCCGCTGACGAAGTTGCCCAGCACCACCTCCCAGACCAGCACGTACAGCAGGCCCACCGCGATGGCGCGGGTGGTGAGCACCGAGAGCATGACGAACACCGCGTTGTAGATCACCGACCCGGCCAGCGCGCCGATGAACAGCCCGATCGCGAGCCTCCCGGCCCCGCTCGCGATCAGCCCGGCGACCAGCTCCGGCACGGCCACGAACGCCATGGTCAGCACGGCCCCGACGGCGAACTTGGTCACGATCACCGACGACCGGCGTATCGGCGTGGCCAGCAGGTGGACGATGCTGCCCTCGTCGATCTCCGCCCCGAGCACGCTGGTGCCGATGATCAGTGCGGTGAGCGACAGGATCACCGAGAAGCCGAAGTCGCCGAGGACCCGGCCCGGCCAGGGCGCCCCCGGCGGGCGCGCCGCCTTGAGCACCAGCGTGAGCAGGATCAGGATCACCGGCGGGAGCGCGAACAGCAGCGCCCGCTTGCGCCCGAAGACCGCCCGCAGCGTGATCGACGCGACGACTTTGTTGAACGCAACGTCCACGGGTGGCCGCCTTTCGTTCAGGACTCGACCAGGTACGCGAAAACGCTCTCCAGCGACTCGTCCTCGGGCAGCAGCTCGCGCAGCCGGATGTTGTGGTCGCGGGCCAGTCCGGCCAGCTCGCGAGAGAACGCGCCGAAGTCGCCGGCCCGGACCTGCAGCCCGCCGCTGGTCAGCTCGACCCCGGTCACCGCCGGGCGGCCGATCAGCGCGGAGCCGAGCCGCCGGTCGTCGGAGCTGCGGACCAGGAACACGTGGGGCCGGCTGGTCATCAGCCGCCGGATCGCGCGGAAGTCGCCGGAGGCGGCCAGGCGGCCGGACACGATGACCTGGATGGTGTCGGCCAGTTGCTCGACCTCCTCCAGGATGTGCGAGCTGAGCAGGACCGTGCGCCCTTCGACGCCCAGCTTGGTCAGCAGGTCCATCATGTGCAGCCGCTGTCGCGGGTCCATCCCGTTGAACGGCTCGTCGAGGAGCAGCACGTCGGGATCGTGCACCAGCGCGGCCGCCACCTTGATCCGCTGCCGCATCCCCTTGGAGTAGGTCGAGATCCGCCGGTCCTGCGCGTCGGCCATGTCCGCGATCGCGATCGCGCGCCGCGCCGCGCCGGCCGGGTCGGCCAGCTGGTGCAGCCGGGCCGTGGCCAGGACGAACTCCTTGCCGGTCAGGAACGCGTAGACCGAGTCGCGCTCGGGCACCAGGCCGACCCTGCGGTAGATATCCGGGTTGCGCCAGCTGGGCCGGCCGCCGATGGTTACCTCGCCCCGAGACGGCGCGAGGAAGCCGGCGATCAGGTGCAGCAGCGTGGACTTGCCCGCGCCGTTCGGGCCGAGCAGGCCGGTGACTCCCGGGCCGATGGTCATCGTGATGTCGTTGACCGCGACCACGTTGCCGTACCAGCGCGACACCGCGCGCAGTTCGATGGCGTTCATTCCAGACCCGCCTTCCGGTACCTGGCCGCTAGCCCGCCGAGGCTCGCCGCGAGCAGCGCCAGCAGCATCGCCCCGTAGAGCGCGCCGTAGCCGCCCACCCCGGGCACCGGTCCTGGCGAGGTGCCGCCCAGCCACTGCCGCACGCCGTCCAGTGTGGTGAACGGGCTGACCAGGCCGGACAGGTGGGCCGCGGTGGTCGGCACCTGGACGGTCTCCTGAAAGCCACCCGGCGGCGGCGGCGCTCCGGGCGGCGGGTTGAGGCCTCTCGCCGGGCCGGCCACCGCGCGGACGACGTTCCGCTGGGTGACCGCGATCAGGATGCCGGACATGATCCAGGTCAGGAAGAAATAGATCGCGATGGCGCCCGTCGCGTACGCGCGGCGGCCGCTCAGCGAGGCGAGGGCCAGCCCGATGGCCGCGAGCAGCACCGCCCACATCAGCCCGACCAGCAGGCCCGGGATCAGCGCCCTGGTCTGGCTCCAGATCGCGCTGCCGCCGTGCGCCTGGGCGATCGTGCCCAGGTAGAGCAGGAGCAACGGGATCTCGATGATCGCCAGGCAGGCGGTGATGAACGCGGCGAGCTTGGCCACCGGGTAGTCGATGCGCCGCAGCGGCCGGCAGAAGTACAGCGGCAGCACGTGGCTGCGCAGGTCGCGGGAGACGAGCTCCGGTGCCTGGGCCGCCACGAAGATGATCATGATCACCACGCGCAACTGGAACGCGTAGGTGTCGTAAGGGACGATGCGCGCGTTCCCGTTCGCCACCGCCACCGCGTTCGCGATCGCGGGCAGGCACATGGCCACGAACGCGATCACCGGGACGATCTTGGCCTTGGCGCCGCGGCCCATGCCGAAGGCCGAGCGCAGGCTGTGCCAGTACAGCGCGCGGATGATCTGGGCCCGGCCCAGCCGGCGCCCGCCGTACCGGCGGTAGCCGATGTCGTGGATGACGCCGGTCTCGGACCCGATGACCCCCTCAGCCGACATGTGACGCCTCCGGCTGGTCGTCCCGGAACAGTTCCTCCACCCGGCGGCGCCGCTGCTCCAGCCGGTTCAGCGGGAGGCCGAGGTCGGCGATCGCGTCCCTGACCGCGTCGTAGGTCTCGTCGCCGTCGAGCCCGACGAGCACCGCCCGCTGGTATGGCCGGGGGTCGAGGCCGCGGCGTCCGAGCTCGGCCAGCAGCCGGTCGGAGCCCTCGTCCACCTCGATCAGCAGCACCTGGCTGACCTGGGTCATGCTGGTGATCGTGTCGGCGCGCAGCAGCCGGCCCGCGTCGATCGCCACCAGGTGGTCGCAGATCCGCTCGATCTCGCCCAGCAGGTGCGAGGCGACCACGATGGAGATGCCGAACTCGGCGCCGACCCGGGCGATCAGCTCCAGCATCGAGTTGCGGCCCGCCGGGTCGAGCCCGACGGTCGGCTCGTCGAGCAGCAGCAGCCTGGGGTCGCCGACCAGCGCCTGGGCCAGCTTGACCCGCTGCTTCATGCCGGTCGAGTAGGTGCCGATCTGCCGGTAGCGCTCCTCGTACAGGCCGACGTG
>JASHUI010000085.1:0-2996 GCA_030040095.1 Streptosporangiaceae bacterium
CGCCGATGCCCGACTTCTACATCGGCGCTCACGCCGCCGTAACCGGCTACCGGCTGCTGACCCGAGATGTCCGGCGCTACCGGAGGTACTTCCCGACCATCGACATCATCGCTCCGGCGTCATCCGAAGGCCAGACGCTGGCCAGCCAGGCGCTGAACCCGGGCTGAACCGGCCGGCAGCCTTGACGGCCTGCTGACAGGCGATGACGATTGGTGCGGCGGCCGGCCCCGAGGAGGTCCGATGACGCAGCCGAATCAGGACATAGTGCGCGCGGCCAGCGCGGCTTTCGGCCGGGGCGATCTGAGCGCCTTGCAGGAACAGTTCTTCGCCGAGGACATCGTCTGGCATGTGGCGGGCACTGGCCCGCTGGCGGGTAGCTACGAGGGCGTGGCGCAGGTGATGGGGATTCTTGGCCAGGTCTCTTCGCTGTGTGACGGCACAATTCAGCCTGAGTTGCGCGATGTCCTGGTCAGCGACGACCACACGGTCGCGCTCACCACGATCCGCGCCCAGCGGGCGGGCAAGCAGCTCGAGCTCGACCTGGTCCATGTCATCCGCTCCGAAAACGGCAAGGCGACCGAGGTCTGGACTCATTCCTCCGATCCGGCTGGTGCGGCGGAGTTCTGGTCATAGCGCGCAGCGCACCCGGGTAGACTGCTCTTGCGATTTGTGCTGGTAGTTGACATGTGCCCAGACGACCACGCCTGGGCCGCCACGGTATCCGGACACAATGGCTGCCTTGGAGACCCACGATATGCCGGTTCAGCCCCGGTCGCCCCTGTCGTCCGTCCTCGCCAGCGTGCTGGCCGTGGGCCTCATGCTCACCGTTGTCGGCTGCAGCCACGACACTCCGGCACCTACCGCACATGCCGCCGGTGCCGCCGTTGCGGCACGGTCAGGTGCGCTGTTTGTCCTGAAAGCCGTGAGCATCCAGCCCACTACGGGCGCGGGCGGGTGCCCCGCCGGTTCTGTCGCGCTTTCCGGGGGGCCCGGCCGGTGCTTCCGCCAGCTTGGCGCGCCGGTAACGATCACCTCCGCCACCGTCGGCCCGGTCATCACCGATGCGCTCCACTTCCAGGGGCTGGACGGATTCTGGATCGTCCTGCCCGCTGCTGATGTGGCGGCGCTGCAAGCGATCACCACCACGGCAGCTGACGCCCATGCCAATCTCGCCATCTTCGTCGCCGGTCAGGGCTGGCTTCTACCCATCCCGGCACGGCCATTCACAAATGGCCAACTCGAAGTCTTTTTGCCCAGGCTGGGTAATTCCCTGCCCAGCAGGAATACGCAAGTGATCGAGCTTCATCGCCTGCTCGTCCCGCCCAGCTGATCGCCGCCTTCGGTCTACCTCGGCGCAGCCCTGCTGCATTAGCCGTAAGACAGGCGGCAGCCGACTAGCGGCCCCGGGCCGAGCCGGGCGCGGGTCGATTATCAGCAGCACGCCGCATCCGATCTGGGCCGCGAAGGCCAGCATTCCCGTCGCAGGTGCATCCCAGCGCGGGGACCAGGCCGTCGCCGCGGCACGCCGGGCACTGGTCCCTCGTCAAGATCGTGAGAGTGAAGCACGTTTGTGCAGCGGGGCTACCCTCCCGCGAATGCTCAGCCAGTGCTACGTTTGTCATGATTCTGTCTTTAGCTGGAGGGAGTATGAATGCGACCACGAATTCTCAGGCTGGGCGCCATGGCAGCGGCCCCGGCCCTGGCGGCGCTGGGGCTGACGGCTGTCACCATAACGGCCAGCGCGAGCGCCGCGAGCCCGGTGGCGCCTGCAGCTCAGGTGGCTCAGTTAGCACCGAACTACCTGGCCAACCACGCAAATCCCGTGCAGGAGGTAGCAGGTGACTGCGCGGAGATTACCGACAACGGCGGTGCTGGGCTGTCCATCCTGAGCCATGGCACTGACGACATAGATGTCACCGTCGAGCCCAGCGGCAACTGCGATATCGCGGTCAATCCGATTGGTACCATTGATGGCGGCGAGGCATACGAGTACGAGAATCAGAGCGGCAACTGCCTGGGTGTCGATCTTGACACCGATACTATCACCACCTCGAGCGGCTGTAGTGATGGGAACGGGTTCGAGACATGGATCCGATTCAAGGAAACGGATGTATCTGGTTATTCAGGCTACGGTCTTGCCTGCATAGCTAATAATAGTGCGTGTGATTACGATGGTAACACGGGTTATGATAATGTCATATGCGCCGATGGCAGTACCACGGGCTCGAATGTCTCGGTGATAGAAACCAGCAGCTTTACTCTTGACATTTGCGTCTGGTCGCTGCCGCTGCCATAACCGGCTCGAAGGAGAGTCAGCCAGCTCGCCAGCTGGCTTTTCTTCCGGCATGACGGCTATCCACCTCCACGATTATGCCGACCTTCGCGTTATGCCGATATCGACGCGAAGGCGCTGTTCGGAGGTGGGGCGAACGCCGGGAAGTTGTCGGCATAATCAGAGGGCCTCCAAGAAGGGATCTGCCTCGTCGCGACCTGCTCGTGGACGAGCCAGAGAGCGATCACGGTGCTGTCGTTGCCCGCTGCCAAACTGGTCGCAGACGGGCCGTGTGGCGCAGCCGGTGCGAGCCCGCCTCTGAGATGCCGACCCGCCGACTGCCATTTACACGGTGGGCTCGAACTGGACCGGGAGCGAGGAAGACGGCCTCCGTGCCACCCGACGGGTCGCCTTGACGGATGAGCCGGGCTGACACTGGAACCTGTCGGCTTTGGCGGCGCGCCCGCGACAGCTAGCCCAGCATGGGGAGGCGGCGTATACGGACCCACTCATCAGTCAGCCCGATAACCGCCCCGCCGTCGAGGTCGGCCGAGACCATGGCCAGGTTCGCCAGGATTGTCGCTGCCTGTTCCACTGCCCGGCGGCCGACGAGCCTCCTGATAAGCAGGACCGAAGGGAGCTTGGCGCGATGTCGCGGACATGGGTGACGTCGTGACCAGCTGAGCGGAGGACTTCTGCCAGGATCGGCGACAGGTTGTTGTCA
>JASHUI010000796.1:0-3439 GCA_030040095.1 Streptosporangiaceae bacterium
CGCGCCCCGGCCCGGCGCAGCGTCGGGGCGAGCAGCCCGAGCGGGGCCGCCGCCCCGAACAGGACGGTGTCGCAGCCGTGCTCCCGCAGGATCCGGGCCGCGCGGCGGGCCACCGACGGCACCGGCAGCATCAGCGAGGTCGGGTGGCGGACCACCGGGAACGGCTGCCGGGCGTCGAACTCGGCGGCGCCGTCCCAGGCCGGCGCGTAGACGACCGCCGATCCCGGCGGCATCCGCGATGCCAGCGCGTGCACGAACGACTGGATACCGCCCTGGCGCGGCGGGAAGTCGTTGCTGACGATCAGGACCTTCGGCACGCCGGTGATGATAGCCCGGTCGCCGCAGGACTACTCATCTTGACGAAGTGCGACAACCGTTCTCACGCAAGGCTCTTGCCATGCGTCTGTGTCGATCACGCTGGGGGATGACCAATCAATGATCACCAGATCCGCTCACAACCCGGGCGCCAAGCCGGCCAGCATGACCGACCGCGAGCTGACGGCACGGGTGGTCAGCCCGCTGGCGAAGTGCACCGGCTCCGCCGTGGACCCAGACGAGTGGTTCCCGGTCGCCGCCGCGCCGGAGGCGGCCCGCATCGAGGCCTCCCGCGCCCTGGCTCTGTGCGCGGCATGCCCGGTACGCGGGGAGTGCCTCGAATTGTCGATGCGCCGCTGGAACACCATCGGGCGGCACGGCATCCTGGGCGGGTTCGTGGAGGCCGAGCGCGGCGCGCTGCGCGGCCGGTGGCTGGCGGGCACGCCGGTCGCCACGCTGCTGCGAGCCCGGGCCCTGGATCTGAGCGAGCCCGACCGGTACCGCAAGCGGGAGCGCCCCAAGAAGAACGGCCAGTCCGCCGGCGCGGCCGGCGCATCTGAGGCCGGGAGGACAGACGGCGCGGACGTGGCACGCGGGCGCAAGCGCCCGGCCCGCCAGCCCGCCAGGGTCGGGTTACCCGGTCCGCCGGCCTACGGCACGACGGCGAAGTCGAAGTTCTCCTGGTACCAGCCGCTGAAGGCGACCTTCTCGACGAACGCGCCGGTATGCGGCGCGTCTATCAGGTAGCCGCCGCCCACCCACATTCCGACGTGCCCTTCGCCATCGAACTCCATGATGTCGCCGGGCTGTATCTCGGACAGCGGCACCTCCGGCAGGGTGGCCTGCTCGTAGCTGGTCCGCGGGATAGCCACCCCGGCGAACGCCCACGCACTCTGCATCAGCCCGGAGCAGTCGTAGCCGTCCTGGCACGGGCCGGTGCCGCCGAATACGTACGGGCAGCCCAGCTCGTCGTAGGCGAACTCGACCGCCTTCTCGGCCTGGGTGCTGGTCGGCAGCGGGTCGTGCCCGCCGATGACCGGCTGGCCGCCGCCGGGGCCGGTGCCGGCCTGCTGCGCCGGGCTGAGCTCGTTCAGCAGCGCCTGCTGCTGCCCGATCGTCTTCTCCAGGACCTTCTTCTCCCCGGCCAGCTTGGCCGCGAGCGCGGCCTCGGCATCCTTGGTGCGGCGCGCCGCGTCCTGCGCGCCGGCCAGCAGCCTGGCGGACGCGATGAAGTCGCTCATCAACTCGGTGTTGCTGGAGGACAGCTCGAGCAGGATCGAGGACTGGTCGAGGATCTCCTGCGGGTTCCTGGACGTCAGCAGGAACTCCGGCGAGTCGAGGGTGCCCTCCATGTAGGCCTGGTCCGCGATGTCGGCGACCTGCTTGCGGATCACGTCGAACCGGGCCAGGTACCTGGCCACCTGCTCGTTCACCAGCTTGAGCTGCTGGTTGGCCGTGGCCAGCGCCTGCTGCGCCTGGTCGAACTGCTCATCGAGCGTCTGGGCCTTGTCGTTCAGCTGGGTCAGCTTGGCCTGCACGCTAGCCGCCGTGGGCTGGGGCGCGGCCCCGGCCACCCCGGTCATCGCCATGACGAGCGCTCCGGCGGCGAGCAGGCCGATCGGGACGGCCGCGCCGCGACGCCGGAGCGCCGAACCACGAGATCGCCGCGTCTGCACGTGCGACACGCTCCTTCTTCCACCCTCCGCCTACCGGGTGAGCTGACGGGTTCGGGCTGTGGAAGCGCGCCCTACGGCCCGGTCCGGGTGCGAAGGCCCGGGCCGATTCACCCCTGGATGGCCGCCCGGCGGCGCCCGGCGGTCGTCCGGTGGGTCCCCGGTCCTCGGGCTGGCCTGGGGGACCAGCGCCTAAGGCTCGGCGGCGGCCGATCGCCGTCGCCCGGGGCAGGCGACTGCTGAGCGATGCGGCTCGCTGCCTGACACTAGTGATACTGGGGTGGCCTATCAACCGCTTCGCCCAGTCTGGGCCGTGTTTCCGGCGCGCCTGGGCCGGACTGTCGGCAGGGCGCTCTACGGTGAGCGCGTGACCACCAGTACGCCGTGCGTGCCGATCCGCCCGCTGGCAAGCGTCGATTTCGTGATCGTCGACGTGGAGACCACGGGCTGGGAGCCCGGGCAGGCCAGCATCACCGAGATCGGCGCGGTCAGGGTCGGCCCCGGCGGGCCGGCCGCGGAGTTCTCCTCGCTGGTCAACCCGGGCAGCCCGATACCGGCGGACATCGTCGCCCTGACCGGCATCACCGACGCCATGGTCCGCCATGCGCCGCCGGCCAGCGCGGTGCTGCCGGGGTTCCTCGCCTTCGCCCGCGGCGGCGTCCTTGCGGCGCACAACGCCCCGTTTGACGTCGGGTTCCTCGCCGAGGCATGTCGTGAAAGCCAGCTCCCCTGGCCCGCGTTCCCGGTCCTGGATACCGCGGCGCTGGCCCGCTGGGTGCTGGACGAGGCCGAGGTGCCCGACTGCAGGCTGGCCACGCTGGCCCAGTTCTTCGGGGCCGGGACCCGGCCGTGCCATCGGGCCCTGGCCGACGCCAAGGCCACCGCCGACGTGCTGCGGGGCCTGCTCGCCCGGCTGGAGTCGGCGGGCGTGCGCACGCTGGACGAGATCAGCGCCTGATCCGCAGTGCCTGATCGACAGTGGCGCGGGACCGGGGCGGTACGCTACTCGGGCGGTCGGCGCGGCCCGCGGGGCCCGCGCCCGGGACAGAGGAGGCGGCAGTGGTCACGGCCATCGTTCTGGTAAAAGCCGACGTCGCGCGCATTCCCGAGACGGCCGAGGCCATCGCCCAGATACCCGAGGTCTCCGAGGTCTACTCGGTGACGGGCGAGTTCGATCTCGTGGCCATGGTCCGGGTCCGCGGCCACGACGAACTGGGCGACGTCATCCCGGGCACGCTGAACCGGGTTCCCGGGGTCACCCACACCGAGACCCACATCGCGTTCCGCACCTACTCGCGGCACGACCTCGAGGCCGCGTTCGCGCTCGGCTACTCCGAGTCCGCCTGACGTCCGGCTCGCCGGAAGCCACCGGCCCGCCGCACATATCCCGCACGCCGCAGGACCGGCGGCCCTCGCCGGGTATGCCGGGCCGTCAGGCGGGGTGCTCGGCG
>JASHUI010000797.1:0-5237 GCA_030040095.1 Streptosporangiaceae bacterium
CGAACGCGGGCCGGAGAGCTCGGCGGGTTTGTCACCCGGGCGCCGGGGCCTCGGGCTGTCGTCGCCCGGCCGGCGAACGTACAGGCCGGTCAGGAACCGTCCGGCCAGCGTCCAGTGATCCGGAGCCTCGCGACTCAGCTTCTGTCTGCGGTCTTCCTTGCGACTTGCCGTGCTCACCAGGAAGACGATCCCGGTGACCACCCCCGTGGTGAAGACCACTCCGATCGCTAGAAGTTCTACGGCCGTCATAGCTGATCCCCCTTTCATCTGATCAGCGGCTGACTCCCGCGCGGCTCCTTCTAGGCCTGTCGGCCGGTAGGCGTTGCCTGGGGCCGGACCGGGTGGCTCCGTGGTCCGCCGGACATCCATGCCCACCCAAGTGCTTGGACTGCCCAGCTGACCCCAGCATCCCCATCCTGTCCAGCTATCCCAACCTTTGGTACTATGCTGACATCATCGCGAGTGGACGGCAATACGGCAATGGGATAATCCCGATTATCTTGATGAGTTACACCATCCTCTCGAGTCAGGCGGTTGGGATCTCTGGGAGGTCACATGGCTCGCCCCATGGACCGGCGGATGGCCGGCTCTCCGCGCCTCCAGGCCGGGAGACACCATGCCTGAATCCATGTACCGGCAGATCGCCGAAGACCTCCGCCTGAGGATCGAGAAGGGCGAGCTGAGCCACGGCGACCAGCTGCCGACGGAGATCGAGCTCAGGGAGAAGTACGACGCGTCGCGGAACACCGTCCGCGACGCGGTGAAGTGGCTCATGACCCGCGGGCTGGTGGAGACACGCCCCGGTCAGGGCACGTTCGTCGTCGCGAAGATCGAGCCCTACGTCACGATCCTGACCGGCGAGGCCGACCGGTCGGCCGGCGACGGCGACATCTACATCAACGAGGTGAAAGCCACCCGCCGCAGCCCGACGGCCACGGTCCCCCGGGTGGAGATCCAGCAGATCACCGGGGTGGTGGCCGAGGAACTCCAGGTCGAGGAGAACACCATGGTGGTGAGCCGCCACCAGCAGCGGTCGATCGACGGCATACCGTTCTCGCTGCAGACGTCGTTCTATCCGATGAGCCTGGTGCAACGCGGCGCGACCCGGCTCATCCAGGCGGAGGACATCCCGCAAGGAGTCGTGGCCTACCTGAGCGACCAGCTCGAGGTCAGGCAGGTCGGCTACCGCGACAAGGTCACCGTGCGCGCGCCCGACCCGAACGAGACCGCGTATTTCAAGCTGCCCGACGACGGGCGGGTGCCCGTGTTCGAGGTCCGCAGGACCGCGTTCGATCAGACCGGCCATCCATGCCGGCTCACGGTCAGCGTCTACCCGGCGGACCGCAATCAGTTCACGATCAACGTCGGCGAGGCACCGCCCGAGATACCGGCCGCCTCCGGCCAGCACTAGCAACCGCCCGGACAAGCGTCAACGACGACCAACCGGAGACCCATGTCAGCCACGGCGCAGTCAGAGGCGGCCAGAGCCACGTCGCCCGCCGCCCGGGTTCGCGCGGGGACCGGCCGTCATGACGTCCTTCGCATCGGCTCCGTCCGGCCCAGGCCGGGCCCGCCTCCGGGCGGACGGTTGCTGCGGATGCCGCAGTGGCTCACCGGCTCCGGCTTTCTCCCGTTCCGGCGCCCGGAGCAGAAATCCGCCTCCTGGCAGGTGCTCAGGCACCGCCGCTTCCTCGGTTACTTCGCCGGAAGCCTGGTCTCGAACCTCGGCACCTGGCTGCAGAACACCGCCCAGATGCTGCTCGCCTATCAGCTCACGCACTCCCCGTTCGCCGTCGGCGTGGTCACCAGCGCGCAGTTCGCCGGCTTCCTGCTGATCGGCCCGTGGGCCGCCACGCTGGCCGACCGGGTCGGCAGCAAGCGGGTCCTGATCGGCAGCCAGTTGCTGTCCGCCTTCATCGCCGCCGCCCTGGCCGGCCTGCAGCTCAGCGGGGCACTCACCGAGTTCCAGCTCACCCTCGGCGCCCTGGGCATGGGCCTGGCCTTCACGTTCGCGCTGCCGGTGCAGACCGCGATGGTGCCCAGCCTGGTGCCGGAGGACGAGACCAAGGCCGCCATGGCGATGAACTCGGTGTCGTACAACGCCGGGCGGACGCTGGCCCCGGTGCTCTGCGTGGCGGTCATCGCCAGCATCGGGGCGGGCTGGGCGTTCGCGCTCAACGCCATCTCCTTCGTCGTCTTCGCCGTCACGATCGTCGCGGTCCGGCCGTACAGCGCCCCCCCGCCGCCCCGCCGGGCCCATGACTGGCTGGGCCTGCGCATCGCCGTGTGGCGGCCGCGGATCCTGCTGCTGCTGGCGATGGTCGCCGCCGTCACCGCGGCCGACGACCCGGTGCTCGTGCTCGGGCCCGCGCTCGCCCGGCACGCCCTGGCCGTCTCGAGCGTCTGGCCCGCCTACTTCCTTTCCGCGCTGGGCCTGGGGACGGTGCTCGGGGCGCTGGTGCCGACCAAGGCGTCGACCGCACGCCGGGCGGCCATCCCCCTGCTCGCACTGGCCATTTCCGTGATCATCTTCGCGGCGGGCATCAACGCGTGGCTCAGCCTGCTCGCCGCCGTCGCCGCAGGCATCGCCGGACTGCTGACCGGCGCCGCCACGCAGGCCCTGCTGCTGAAGACGGCCGGACCGGCGCAGGCGACCCAGGTCATGGCGCTCTGGGCGATCGCCTGGGCGGGCAGCAAGCCGCTGGCCTCGCTGGCCGACGGGTGGCTCGCCGGCCACGTCGGGCTGCTGCGCACCGGGGTGATCCTGACCGCCCCGGCCATCGTCGTGGCGCTGCTCGAACTGTTCCTGTGGCCCAGGGTCAGGAACTGGCTGAAGGCTCGCATGCGCCAGCACAACGCGGCGCATCCTGCCATTCCGTTAATCCTGCAACGCTGATCTCTTTCTGCCCCTCGCGGCATTCCCGTTACTCACCCGCCGGACACGATGCGGTTCCTTCGCCGGGCGAAGGAACCGTCCGTGTGCTCGGGCATATGGCCAGATCAACGGCTCGCGCCCGGCGAACCGGCCCGGCGAAGCCGGGCATTTCCGGCCTCTCGGCGACTTGCGGCCGACCCGGCAACAGCCCATTCTGGATAATTGGACCTGGTTACGGGCGGAGGAGGTGTAATGGCGAAGCGCCACTGTCGTCCATCAGCGCAGTACCGCTACGAGCACTACGACCCCCGCTGAGGGCTCGGTCACGCGCTCGTGGACTGGCGACGCTCATGGAAGAGACAGCCGCGGTCTGTCACGCTGTCGGCGCTGCACCCCGCTGACACCAGGTGCTCCTGGGTGAACCGGGTGGCGTCGGCAGCGTGCACGCTTGCCCGGCCGGTGTCCGGCGAGTGGCTCGGCGCGTGTTCGGCGCGCCCCGCCCGCCGGCCCGAGCGCGTGATCGTGGCGCTGCCGAGCACCGCATCCCCGTCGTAGAGCACCGCGGCCTGGCCCCTGGCCACACCCCGGGCCGGCTCGTTCAAACTGATCCGCAGGATGCCGCCGTCCTGCCGCGCCGTCGCGGGGTGAACCTGGCCGTGGGCGCGCATCTGCACGAGGCAGTCGATGGCGCCGGCCGGCGGACGGCAGCCGCTCCAGACCGGCCGGTCGGCCTCGAACTCGTCCGCGCCCAGCGCCTCGGCCGGGCCGACGGTCACCGTGTTGGACACCGGCTCGATGTCCAGGACGTACCGGGGCCTGCCGTCCGGCGCCGGGGTCCCGATGCGCAGGCCCTTGCGCTGGCCGACCGTGAAGCCGTAGCTGCCGTCGTGACGGCCGACGACGTCGCCGCCGGTGTCGACGATCCGGCCGGGCTTGCTCCCGAGCCGGCCGCGCAGGAACTTCCTGGTGTCGCCGTCGGCGATGAAGCAGACGTCGTGGCTGTCCGGCTTGTCGGCCACGGCCAGCCCGCGCTCGGCCGCCTCCTTGCGCACCTGTTCCTTGGTCGTGTCGCCGAGCGGGAACATGGCCCGGGCCAGCTGCTCGCTGGTCAGCACCGCGAGCACGTACGACTGGTCCTTGGCCGGGTCCACGCTGCGCCGCAGCCGCCGCCCGCCGCCAGGGCCGGGCACCAGGCGGGCGTGGTGGCCGGTGCAGACCGCGTCGAAGCCGAGCGCGACCGCGCGGTCGAGCACGGCGGCGAACTTGATCTTCTCGTTGCACCGCAGGCACGGGTTGGGCGTGCGCCCCCGCGCGTACTCGTCCACGAAGTCCTGCACGACGTCCCGGTGGAACTGCTCGGCCAGGTCCCAGACGTAGAACGGGATGCCGATCACGTCGGCGGCGCGGCGCGCGTCCCTGGCGTCTTCCAGGGTGCAGCAACCGCGTGCGCCGGTCCGGTAGGAGCTTGGGTTCCTGGACAGCGCGAGGTGGACGCCGGTCACTTCGTGACCGGCGTCGGCGGCCCGGGCGGCCGCCGTCGCGGAGTCGACGCCGCCGGACATCGCGGCGAGCACGCGTAGTCGGTTCATTTGGTTCGAGGGTATGCGGCCCGGCGACGTCGTGCGCGGGCGCACCGGGCAGACTGTGATGTCAGCCCACGCGCCCCGCGCCCGTTTCTGCCCGTTTACGCCCCTTTACGCCCGCCCGAGGAGCCGCGCATGCCGCAGGGAACGCCCCCGCCCCGCACCGGGACACTGAGCGAGCACGACTTCGCCGTCCCCATCGACGATCGCTACCTCGAGGACTACACGCCCGGCGCCGTCTACGAGTACGGGTACATCACGGTCAGCGAGGCGGAGATCCTCGACTTCGCCCAGGCGTTCGATCCCCAGCCGATCCACGTCGACCCGGAGTTCGCCGCTCAGGGCCCGTTCGGCGGCCTGATCGCCAGCGGGTGGCACACCGCGGGCATCATGATGCGCCTGTTCGCCGACCACTGCCTGTCCCGCGTGGCCAGCCTGGCCTCCCCCGGCATCGACGAGCTGCGCTGGCCCGCCCCGGTCCGCCCCGGCGACTCGCTGCGCCTGCGGGCCACCCTCGTCGAGGTCCGCCGATCCCGCTCCAAGCCGGATCGTGGCCTGGTTCGCACCAGGGCCGAGCTGATCAACCAAAACGACGAGGTCGTGCTGGCCTTGACCGCGATGAACCTCATCCGCGCCCGCCACCCGCTCCCCCACTAACCTCGCTCACCCCCGCCCGCCCCCAGCTAACTCCCGCCCCTCGGCCGCTCCCGCCCGCCCCATCCGCTCCTCGCTCGGTCCGCCCGCCCCGCCCGCCCAGCTCACCCATCGCTAGCCCTGTC
>JASHUI010000798.1:0-3141 GCA_030040095.1 Streptosporangiaceae bacterium
TCCAACTCGGCGGCTCCCGCCGGGTCCGCCGCCCCGGCCGCGCGGGCCGCGGCCCGGGCCAGCGGCTCGCCCAGGGTGCGGGGCGAGATCGGCGCCTCCTGGTCGTGGTAGCGGACCGTGAAGGAGCCGGCCTGGCGCCCCAGCACCAGCTCGCCCGCCTCCAGGACCCGGCCGTACTGGTCGCCGAGCACGGGCATCAGCACGGTCGCGGTCAGCTTGCGCTCCGGCGGGTCCCAGTCGATGTCGAAGTAGCCGGCGTAACGGCTGGACGGCCCGTTCTCCAGCACGTCCCACCACCAGGCGTTGGCCCGTCCGGCCAGCGCCATGTGGTTGGGCACGATGTCGAGGATCAGGCCCAGGCCGGCCCGGGCCAGGCGTTCGGACAGGCGGCGGTAGCCCGGCTCGCCGCCGAGCTCGCCGTTCAGCCGGCCGTGGTCGACCACGTCGTAGCCGTGGGTGCTGCCCGCCGCGGCCTGCAGGATCGGCGAGCAGTAGAGGTGGGTCACGCCCAGCGCGGCCAGGTAACCGGCAATCTCGGCGGCGTCGTCGAAGCCGAAGCCGGCGTGCAGCTGGACCCGGTAGGTGGCGGCGCGCGGGCCGCGGGCCGGCGCCGGAGTGGAGGCCATCACCGGCAAGGTGCCCTCCACACCCGGCTTCTAACCAAGTTCGCCTGATACGTCCGGGGCGTCATACCCGGGTATGGCACCGGCCCGCGCTGCCCCGGTGGTATGACCGCCAACTTGGCTCCCGGGTGTGACGACAGGTACGCCGCCCGCCGGGGAGTCTTGGCGGTGGTGGCGGCGCCGCGCCCAGGCCGCCCGGCCCGCCCCGGCCGCGAGCCCCATTGAGGAATCGAGGTGGGCGTGATATGACGCGGGAGATGCCTCAGCTGGGTACCCACCAGACTCACGCGCAACCGGTGCGGCGGTCGGATGTCCGCCAGCCAGGATGGTTCCGGAGAGACGGCGCGTTAAGGCGTCTTGCGGGCTTGAACCCGCAACTGGCGAGCGAGCTGACCGGCCCCGCCTACGAGGCGGCGCTGAGTGCGTGCCGGAAGCTGCGGCCCGCGATGGGGCTCACGCCGGCCGAGCAGCAGGCAGCGGTTGACCAACTGCTGAAGCTCGCCAGTTGCATGCGGGCGCACGGGATCACAGGCTTTCCCGACCCCTCGACCAGCGGCGGCGGCGTCCACATCCAGATCGGCGGCGGCAGCGTCGACCCGAGCTCGCCGCAGTTCCAGGCCGCCCAGAAGGCCTGCCACATGCCCGGCCCGTGATGTTCGCGGCGCGGGCCAGCGAACCAGATCATGCGGAGGATGACGTCAGGCGATGAGCAGCACCGACGCACGTGAGCAGGCAGGTGACCCGGCGCTGACGGGTCAGACCAGCGAACCAGCCGTGCCGGAGCACGCAGCGCCCGGCGGTGACGCGGCGGGCGCAGATGTGCCGGCCGGGCTCGTCGTGGGCAGGCGCCGGGGCCGCGGCTGGATAGCGGTGGTGGTCGTGGTCGTGGTGCTGGCGGCGGGCGGGGTGGCGGGGGCGGACGCGGCCGGCGTGTTCAACGCGGCGCAGCCGGCCGCGAGCAGCAACGCGTACGCGACCGGGACATTTACGGTGCGACGGGGAGCACTGACCGAGCAGACGCAGGAGAGCGCGACGCTCGGCAGCGCCGGGTCCTACACGGTGGTGGTGCAGGGCTCCTCGTCCGGATCGGGCCCGTCCGGGGCCGGGTCATCGTCGGCGGGCTCGGCGGGGCTGACGTACACGTCGCTGCCTCAGCCCGGGCAGATCATCCGCCAGGGCCAGGTGATCTACGAGGTCAACGAGACGCCGGTGGTCCTGCTGTACGGGAAGGTCCCCGCCTACCGCGACCTGTCGCAGGGATTGACCGGCGGTGACGTCAGCGAACTGAACGCCGACCTGGTAAAGCTCGGCTACGCGACCGCCGCGGCGCTCGGCCCGGCGTCGGGCTGGAACTACTTCAGCTGGGAGACCGCCTACGCGCTGGAGCAACTGCAGACGCACCTGGGCCTGACCGTGACCGGAACGCTGCCGCTGGGCCAGGCGGTGTTCCTGCCGGGCGCGATCCAGGTGACCGGGCTGGGCGCCGGGGCGGTGCTCGGGTCGGCCGCGGCCGCCGGTTCGGTGGTGCTGACCGCCAGCTCGCTGACCCCGGTGGTGACCATCGGCCTGGACGCCTCGCTGCAGGGCGAGGTGGCGGTCGGCAACAAGGTGTCGATCACGCTGCCCGACGGGAGCGTGACCCCGGGAGTGATCTCCCAGATCAGCGGCGTCGCCACGTCGTCTTCGTCGGGCGGCTCCGCCTCGGGGCAGGGCAGCGCGGACGACAACGGCTCGGGCGACGACTCCGGCTCGGCGACGATCACGGTGCTGGTGTCGCTGACCGACCCGAGCGCCGCCGGGCACCTGAACCAGGCCCCGGTCGAGGTGACGATCACCACGGGCAGCGTGAACAACGTGCTGATCGTCCCGGTGGACGCGCTGCTGGCCCAGCCGGGCGGCTACGCGGTCGAAGTGACCGGGCCGGGCGGCCATCACCTGGTCAGCGTGACGCCGGGCCTGTTCGACGACGCGGCCGGGCTGGTACAGGTCACCAGCAGCGGCCTGAGGGCCGGCCAGCGCGTCGTGGTGCCCGGGATATGAGCGGGCACGCGGCGATGGCCCTGCCCGCGGGAGCCCCGGGCCCGGCGCTGGCCCTGGCCACCGGACCGGTACTGGAACTCGAGAACGTCACCAAGGTCTACCCTGGCAGGCCGCCGGTCCCGGCCCTGCGCGGGGTGAGCCTGTCGGTGGCCGCCGGGGAACTGGTGGCGGTGCTCGGGCCCTCGGGGTCGGGCAAGACCACGCTGCTGCACCTGGCGGGCACCCTTGACCTGCCGACCTCCGGGACCGTGCGGGTGGCCGGCCTGGACGTGAGCACGCTCAGCGACCGGCAGCTGGCCGGGCTGCGGGCTCTGAGCATCGGCTTCGTGTTCCAGCAGTTCTTCCTGGCCGAGCACCAGCCGGTGCTGGACAACGTCGCCGACGGGCTGCTGTACGCCGGCGTGGGCCTGTCGCTGCGCCGGGAACTTGCCGCCGCGGCGCTGGCTCAGGTCGGCCTCGGCCACAGGCTGGCGGCCCG
>JASHUI010000799.1:0-3877 GCA_030040095.1 Streptosporangiaceae bacterium
TCTTCGTCGGCTCGGGCATCTTCAAATCAGCCCACCCCGCCGCCCGCGCCGCCGCGATCGTGAAGGCGGCCACGTTCCACGACGACCCCGACGTCATCGCCAAGGTATCCCGCGGGCTTGGCCAGCCCATGACCGGCCTCAGCCTGGACACGCTCCCGCCCGAGCAACGCTACGCCGGACGAGGCTGGTGACCCCGCCGCGGTGACCGGCTGCCGCCGGGCCGACGGCCAGCGGGCGGCCATGGCCGGGCGCCGCTCCAGCGGCCGCGCTCCGGAGGCCAGCGCCTTCTCGCCCAGCACCCGGCGGTACGCGTCCTCGTAACGGGCCGCCATCAGCTCGGTGGTGAAGCGGCTCGCCACGTGCGCCTGGCAGGCGGCCGGGTCCAGTTCCCTGGCCAGCCCGATCGCCTCGGGCAGCTGGGCCGGATGGTCGCTGATGATCCCGGTCACGCCGTTGACGATGATCTCGGGCACCGAGCCTCGCCGCAGCGCGACCACCGGCGTGCCGCAGGCCATGGCCTCGATCATGACCAGGCCGAACGGCTCCTCCCAGCAGATCGGGAACAGCACCGCGCAGGCCCGGGAGAGCAGGTCGCGCTTGACGGTGGCGTCGGCCACCCCGAACAGCTCGGTGTCACTGCCCAGCCGGGGCTTGATCTCCCGCTCCACGTAGGCGTGCTCGGCCGGCTCGCTGCACTTGCCGGCCAGCACGATCGGCAGGCCCGCGGCCCGGGCCGCGTCGATGGCCAGGTGCGGCCCCTTGGTCGGGTTCATCCGGCCGAGGAACAGCAGGAATGGCTCTTTGTCCGGCCGGAACGGGAACGTGCTGGCCCGGATCGCGTTGTGCACGGTGGCCGCCCAGGGCAGGGTGGGGGCGGTGGAGCGCTGCGCCTCGGAGATCGCGACCATGCGGACCGACCGGCCCAGCGCGCGGTAGTACTCGCCCTCCTCGCTGACGACGGGGCCGTGCACGGTGATGATCGTGGGCACCCTGGTCCCGCGGCCCAGCAGCGGGCCGGCCAGCGTGTGGTCGTGGACGATGTCGACGTCCAGGTCGTCGAGCACCTCGGCCACCCGGGCCGCGTGCACCACCTCGGGAAACGGCTCGCCGAGCCGGTCGCTGGGCGGCTCCTGCCAGAGCGAGATGAACCGCTGCGCCCTGGTCAGGTGGCGGCCCGCGCCGATCAGCGTGATCTCGTGGCCGCGGGCGGTCAGGTCATCGACCAGGTCGGCGACCACCGCCTCGACGCCGCCATAGGCCGGCGGGGGGACGTCGAAGTAGGGCGGGGCGATCATCGCGATGCGGAGCGGGTCAGCAAAATCAGGAGTGAACGCTGCCGAGGACACTGCCTTCCTCCTCTTCTGTCCGCCCGACCCCGGCGGCATTCTTGTCCGGCCCGCTAAATGATCTTCCCAGGACGGCCCGGGCGGAAACCTCGCCCGGCCCTGCCCGCGCCCCGGTTCGCGGTCAGCGGACGCCGGTTTACCGGGTCAGACGGCGGCGGGGCGAAGCGCGGTCAGCGGGCTGCGGGCGCGGCGGATCAGCCTGAGGCCGTGCGGCAGGCCCTCCACCCGCCAGCCCTGCCGGGAGACGTCCACGGCCGCCGCGCTGCCGGCGATGCGCACCCCCTCGATCCGCAAAGGCATCAGCCGGGCGGGCACCTCCGGGTCGCACCAGACCCGCCCGGACGGGACCGCGGGCTCGAGCCGCAGCAGGGCCCGCAGCAGCAGGAACGGCGCCGCCGCCGCCCACGCCTGCGGCGAGCAAGAGGTCGGGTAGGCCACCGGCGAGGCGAAGTCGCCGCGGTCGAAGCCGCAGAACAGCTCGGGCAGCCGGCCGCCGAACCGGTCGGCCGCCTCCAGGATCCCGGTGGCCACCTGCTGGGCCTGCGGCACGAAACCGTAGCGCATCAGCCCCGCGGCGCAGATCGCGTTGTCGTGCGGCCAGACCGACCCGTTGTGGTAGCTCATCGGGTTGTAGGCGGCCGCGGACGTGGCCAGGGTCCGGATCCCGAACCCGGTGAACATCGGCCGGCTGACCAGGTGCTCGGCCACCGAGGCGGCCTTGTCCCGGTCCACGATCCCGGTCCACAGGCAGTGCCCCATGTTGGAGCCCAGGGCGTCGATCGGCCGCTTGTCGGCGTCCAGGCCGAGCGCGAAGTATCCCTGCGCGGGGAGCCAGAACGCCCGGTTGAACTCGCGCTTGAGCGCGCTCGCCCTCGCCGACCAGTGCCGCGCGGCCTCCTCGTCGTCCCGTTCCAGGGCCAGGTGAGCCCGGGCCAGGTAGGCGGCGTACACGTAGCCCTGGATCTCGGCCAGCGCGATCGGTGGCTCGGCGATCTGCCCGGAGACGAACGTGACGCCGTCGTAGGAGTCCTTCCAGCCCTGGTTGACCAGCCCCTGGTCGGTGGCGCGCTGGTACTCGACGAACCCGTCGCCGTCGCGGTCGCCCCGGCTGGTGATCCAGTCGAGCGCCCGGTCGGCATGGGGCAGCAGCTTGTCGGCGTCCTCGGGCGGCAGCCCCCAGCGGGCCAGTTCGCCGAGCAGCATGACGAACAGCGGGGTCGCGTCGGCCGTGCCGTAGTAGACGCTGCCGCCGCCCAGGGCCAGCGAGGCGTCCCGGCCGGACCTGGTCTCGTGCAGGATCCGCCCCGGCTCCTCCTCGGTCAGCGGGTTCTCGCGCTCGCCCTGCAGGCTGGCCAGCGTCCGCAGGGTGCCCAGGGCCAGGGACATGTCCAGCGGCAGCAGCATCCACGAGGTGATCAGCGAGTCCCGGCCGAACAGGGTCATGAACCAGGGCGCCCCGGCCGCGATCACCGCGTGATCCTCGTCCTCCGCGTCGTCCCGCCCGAAGATCCGCAGGGAGCCCAGGTCCTCGGTGCTGGTGGCGAACGTCGCGGTCACCTGCTCGTCGGCGGTGATCAGCAACGGGGTGCGGCGCCGCCAGTCGGCCAGCCGTTTGGCCGGGCCGGAGCGTTCGATCGCATCTCCCTCGGGGTAGCGCTGGACCACGTCCTGGCCGTCCAGGGACGGGGTGACCTGCAGCGAGGCGGTCCAGCAGGCGCCGCTCGGCACCACGACCTGCCAGGTGAGCAGCCCGGGGACGGCGGTCGGCCCGCCCGAGCCCGTGATCGAGACCACTCCGACGTTGCCCCCCCGGCGACAGCGCAGACGGAGCGTACCGTCCTGCGCCTTGATATCGACACTGTCGTCGTGCTCGCGGTCCTTGCCCTCCTTCACCTCGAACAGGTCGGCGAAGTCGCTGGACAGGGCGATGGTGAGGTGGGCCGCGGCCGCCTCGCGGCCCAGGTTGCGCAGGGTGATGTCGTCGCGCATGCCGTTGCCCACGTAGCGCCTGCGGATCAGCAGCAGCGTGCTGTCCGCCCGGCACGCGGCCGGCGGCCGCCGGGCCAGGAACGTGCAGGCGAACGGGTCGTTCGGCTGGACCGCGACCGGCTCGGGCAGGTCTCCGTCCAGCCGGAGCTCCAGCCGGGACAGGAACCGGGTATCGCGGAAGAACAGCCCCTGCGCGCCGCCCGGCACGATGTCGCCGGAGGCCTCGCTGATGCAGAACGTCGTCTCCTCCAGCACGGTGACCAGGCCACTGCCGGGCCTGCCGATCATCGGCGGGCCGCCGCTCGGCGTCCAGGCGTGTGTCATGCGCTGAGTGTGCCCAGGTAACCGCCCGGGGAAGACCGCGCCGCGTGACCGCGTTGCTTCTGGACGGTTAATCTCGGGTCAAACCCACAGCGCGCCTGGAGCTGATATCTCGTGACCGTCTTTCGCAGCGACGCCCGCGCCACCGCCCCGGCGCCGGGCCCGGCCATTGGCGTGCTCGCGCTGCAGGGAGACGTGGCCGAGCACGTCAGGGCGCTGGC
>JASHUI010000800.1:0-2511 GCA_030040095.1 Streptosporangiaceae bacterium
TCTTCGTCGGCTCGGGCATCTTCAAATCAGCCCACCCCGCCGCCCGCGCCGCCGCGATCGTGAAGGCGGCCACGTTCCACGACGACCCCGACGTCATCGCCAAGGTATCCCGCGGGCTTGGCCAGCCCATGACCGGCCTCAGCCTGGACACGCTCCCGCCCGAGCAACGCTACGCCGGACGAGGCTGGTGACCCCGCAAGCTCAGACGATGAAGGGGATCAGCATCTTGGTCGACTTTTTGTAGGCTGGATACGAGTCGGGGAAGATGCGGGCCATGGAGCGCTCCTCCACAATGGCGCTGAAGAGAAAGTACCCGCCAATGACGAACACCGCTACCAGCCAGTACAGGCTGACCGCGATCGTCGTGCCGATCATCGCGAGGATGATGCCCGAGTAGATCGGATGACGTACCCGGCTGTACGGACCGGATGTGACGAGCTCGGGGTCGACTTTCCGGGTCATCGGCATCCCCCAGTTCCGGCCCAGGTACACCCTGGCCCAGACGGCCAGCGCCAGCCCCAGCAAGAAGACGGCCAGGCCGATGCCCTGCAACCACGGGTCGGTCGTGACCGTATTGCCTTTGAAAACCCTGAGCCGCAGCAGGAGAAGAAGGATCAGGATGAGACCGACCCTGATCCCCGCGAACCGGGTCCAGGCGGTCTGGCCGGCCTTGACACGGGTGGACGCCGCGAGCCAGTAGATCCAGAAGGCCACCCAGCAGACGGGGATAACAACGTCAACGACATGCACGAAGAATTCCCTCAGTAGCGTCCACGCAAGCCCGGCACCCGCACCGTCTCGCGATGCGATCGCAGATTCATCTCAGCTCCCGGGCGCCAGGCTCCGCACCGCGCAACCATCATCGTACGCTCCGCCGCCCGGATCTCCCGGCCTCCCGCGGCTGGCGGCAGATCGAGGAAACACGCGTATCGTCTCGAGCGCCGCCTGGCTGGCCTAGCCCCGGCCGGCGCTGGCCGGGGTGGTCTCGGCGGCGAGCCTGTGCAGGGCCAGCCCGGCGTAGAGCGCGGCGCCCGCGCCGAGCACGGCGTCGTCGAACAGCGCGTACTGCGAGTGGTTGTTGGGCATCTTCTTGTAATCCGCGCCGGGCGGCACGGCGCTGAGGAAGACCATCGCCCCTGGCACCTCCGCGATGACCCGGGAAAAGTCCTCCGCGCCCGTAACCGGCTTGGCCATCGGCGTGAACGTGTCGCCGCCGAACATCGCGGCGACGGTGTCCGCGGCGAACGCTGCCTCCGGCCCGTCGTTCACGGTCACCGGATACTGCCTGGTGTACACCGCGTCCACCTCCAGGCCGTGCGCGGCCGCGATGCCCTCGCAGACCCGGACGGTTCCGCGGGCGACCAGATCCCGGATCTCCTCCGAGAAGGTCCGGACCGTCGCGTCGAAGCTCGCCGTATCCGGGATGACGTTGTTGCGGATGCCCGCGTGAAAGGACCCTACGGTGAGCACCGCGGTCTCCAGCGGATCAACGCTGCGGGACAGGAACGTCTGCAGGGCGAGCGCCATCTCGCAGGCGGCCAGGACGGGATCACGGGCCTTGTGCGGCGCGGACCCATGGCCGCCGGCTCCGCGCACGGTGACCGTGAGAGCGTCGGACGCCGCCAGCATCGGCCCGGGCCGCGTGGTGAAGGTGCCGTGCGGCCACCCGTTCGAGGTAACGTGCAGCGCGTACGCGGCGACCGGACGGCCGCCCGCCGCGTCCAGCACGCCCTCGGCGATCATGTACCCGGCCCCGTCGCAGGCTTCCTCGCCCGGCTGGAACATGAACACGACCGAACCGGCCAGCTCGTCGCGGGCCTGCGCCAGCAGATGGGCGGCGCCCACGAGCATCGAGGTGTGCAGGTCATGACCGCACGCGTGCATCGCGTCGCTCGTCCGCGACCGGTACGGCACGCCGGTCTTCTCCTCGATCTGCAGGGCGTCCATGTCCGCCCGCAGCAGGACGGCGGGCCCGGGCCGGCCGCCGCGCAGGACGCCGGTCACCGACGTCAGCGCATCCCCGGTGCTGATCTCCAGCGGCAGGCCGTCCAGCGCCCCGAGCACCCGCGCCTGCGTGCCGGGCAACTGCAGCCCCACCTCCGGCTCGCGGTGCAGGGCGTGCCGCAACTCGGTCAGGTCGCTGGCGAGCGAGGTTGCCTTTTCCGTAACGTTCATCATCAGTGCCCGCACCCGCCCGTCGCGACCTCGTCGAACCTGCTCTGGCTAGGCTAAAACCTGATCAAGGCCCGTTCAAGTAAATGAATCGCCCCCGGCGGGCCCAGGCCGCCCGGAAACCGCCGGCCTCGGCCCGCACGCGGCCCCGGAACGTCCGCCGCATCGCAACCGGCCCGGCACGCCTGCCAGGCACACGTCATGGCCATCGACATAGGGACATCGGGGCACGCCGCAGCCGCGCGGTAGCCGGTTCGCAAGGACCCGCACCACGGCGGGTAAATTACCCGGGCAATGTGGTGAACCGGAACGAAGAAGCGCAGCGACGACGAGGCTCGT
>JASHUI010000086.1:0-3715 GCA_030040095.1 Streptosporangiaceae bacterium
GCGGCCGGTACGGGCCCGGCGCGCGAGGAGCCGGAGCCCGGCGCCGCGTCGCCTTCCGCCGCCCAGGCGCAGGGCCTCTCGGCCCGGCTGACCGCGCTGGCCCGGCTGATCCAGATCGCCAAGGCCCGGATGTCGGGCGGCGGATTCAGCGAGGTCCTGCTGCAGGACGCCGGGGACCTGGTGGACCGGGCCGGCGAGCGGTTGCGGCTCTCGGCCGGTCACACGATCGTCGTCCTGGCCGGAGGGACCGGCAGCGGCAAATCCTCGATCTTCAACTACCTGGCGGGCGCGGACTTCTCGTCCGTCGGCGTGACCAGGCCGGTCACCAGGGACGCGCACGCCTGCGTCTGGGGGGCACCGGGGTCCGGGCCGCTGCTGGAATGGCTGGGAGTGCCGCGCCGGTACCGGTACCAGCGCAGCAGCGCGCTGGACCACGGCGAGGCCTCGCTGAACGGGCTGATCCTGCTCGACCTGCCCGACCATGACTCGGTCGTCGGCGGCGCGTCACACCAGGTCGACCGGCTGATCGGGATGGCCGACCTCATGGTCTGGGTGCTGGATCCGCAGAAGTACGCCGACGCCGCGGTGCACCGGCGCTACCTGGTCCCGCTGGCCGGCCATTCCGAGGTCATCGCCGTGGTGCTGAACCAGTCGGACCTGCTGGGCGCCCAGGAGGTCGAGGACTGCGTCGGCGACCTGCGCCGGCTGCTCGATTCGGAGGGACTGCAGGACGCCGGGGTGCTCGTCACGTCCGCGGCCACCGGGGCCGGCCTGGACCAGCTGCAGAGACTGCTGGCCGATGCCGTGTCGCAGCGCCGGGCCGCCACCGCGCGGATCTCGGCCGACCTGGACGGCATCGCGGCCGAGTTCGCGTCCTACGCCGAGCCGGCCGAGGAACCGGGCGCCGGGACGGACGGGCCGGCGGGCGGGGCACGGGTGTCGTCGGGCGCTGTCGCCAGGCTGGTCGACGCGTTCGCGCGGGCGGTCGGCGTTTCGGCCGTGGCCGAGGCGCTGCAGAGCGCGCGGGAACTGCGGGCCGTCGACTATGTGGGGTGGCCCGTGGCCTGGCTGGCGGAGCGCCTCACCGGCCGCGACCCGGTGCGCAGGATCCGGCTTGGCCGGCTCTGGGCCGAGGTGAAGAGCATGACCGCCGGGCCGACCGGGGCGCAGCAGGCGGAGATCGACAGCGCGCTGACCAGGCTGGCCGACGAGGTCGGCCCGCCGCTGCCCAAGCCCTGGTCGCAGACGACCCGGTCGGCCGTCCGGTCCAGGGCGGGCCAGATCCCGGGGGCGCTCAGCGCCGCGATGAGCGAGTCGCTCCCGGACGAGAACAAGATCACGACCTGGTGGCGGCTCGCCGGCGCGCTGCAGGGTCTGCTGCTCGGCTGCGTGATCGTGAGCCTGGCCTGGATCCTGGTACTGCTGATCTTCGGCGTCTTCCACGCCTCGCAGCAGGTGCCCCGGCTGTTCAGCGACCTGTCGCTGCTGCCCTGGATCGTCGTCATGATCGCGGCGTTCTTGTTGCTCGGCTGGCTGACCGCGGCGGGCTGCCTGAACCTGGTGCGGGCCGCGGCCGAGCGCGAGAGCCTGCAGGTGCAGGACACCATGCACGACAAGATCGAGAACGTGGCCCGCGAGATGGTCGTCGCGCCCGCGGAGCAGGAGCTGGCCGAATACCGCCGGTTCCGCGACGAACTGCGGGTCGCGGCCGGATCGTAGGCCGCCGTCAGGAGGCTCCGGGCAGCAGCCGCGGCTCGATCCGCTCCTCCACGGCCTGCCCGTCCCGGGCGGTCACGAAATACGCGCCCTGGCCGCGGACCTCGCTGACGGCCCCGGCGAACTCGGTGCCGCGGTACAGGATGCCGACGCCGTCGTCGGTCGCGTAGCCGGCGGGCAGTTCCCCGGACCCGATCAGCTTCTGGAACAGGGGCCGGCGCTGCGGCTCGGAGTCGTAGTGCACGCCGACCGAATACGGCACCAAGCCGAGCCCGTCGCGGACCGGCTGCAGGTCCGGGCCGAACGAGTCGGTGGTCCCGCCGGCGTGCCAGCACAGCGACCCGGCGGACACGCCGGAGAGCACCACGCCGGCCTGCCAGGCCTCCCGCAGCACCTGGTCCAGGCCGTGCAGCCGCCAGAGCGCCAGCAGGTTGGCCGCGCTGCCGCCGCTGACCCAGACCACGTCCTGGCCGAGCAGCAGCGAGGCCGGATCCCCGGTGCTCGGCATCGGAAACAGGTTCAGGTGCGTGACCTTCATGCCCGCGGCCTCGCCCGCCTCGCTGAACAGCGCGTTGAACCACAGCTGGTCCCCGCCGGCGGTGCCGATGTGGCAGATCCGCGGCGGGCGCCCCTCGACGCCGGACAACTCGGCCGCGTAGCTGATCAGCGGGGCGAACTCGAACATCGTGCGCGAGCCGCGGCGCAGTCCGCCAGAGGTCGCCAGGATCGTGGGCTCGGTGGCTGGCATCCACCGAATGTACCGAATGTGCCGTCCGGCCGGGGCGCCGCCGCCCGGCGGCGCCCCGGCCACGAGAACCTGTGTAATGATGTAATTGAACGTAAACGGAGGACGGCATGGAATCTGATCGGCCGCTGGACGCGTACTCCCGGGTCGTCGCCGGCGTCGCCGCCGAGCTCACGCCCCGGGTGGCCAGCCTGCGGGTGCCGCAGGCACGCCGCGGGGAGAGCCTCGGCTCCGCCGTGGTCTTCACCGGGGACGGGTTCCTGCTGACCAACGCCCATGTGGTCGGGGGCGGCCAGCGCGGGACCGCGCTGTTCGCCGACGGCACGAGCTGCTCGTTCACCGTGGTGGGCTCCGACCCGCTGTCTGACCTGGCCGTGGTGCGGGCGGGCGGGCCGACGCCACCGCCCGCCGAGCTCGGCGAGGCGGACCAGCTGGTCGTGGGCCAGCTGGTGGTCGCCGTGGGCAGTCCGCTGGGACTGGCCGGGTCGGTGACCGCGGGCGTGGTCAGCGCGGTCGGCCGGTCGCTGCCCACCCGCGGCCGGGAGGCCGGGCTGGTCGAGGACGTGATCCAGACCGACGCCGCGCTGAACCCAGGCAACTCCGGCGGAGCGCTGGCCGACTCGCGGGCCCGCGTCGTCGGCATCAACACCGCGGTAGCGGGCGTCGGCCTGGGCCTGGCCGTCCCCATCAACTCGACCACGCGCAAGATCATCGGCGCGCTGATGCGCGATGGCCGGGTCCGGCGCGCCTACCTGGGCATCACCAGCGTGCCGACCCCGCTGCCGGCCAAGTACCGCGATCGGTTCGGGCGGTGCAGCGGATTGCGGGTGTCCGAGGTCATGCCGGGCAGCCCGGCCGCGCGGGCCGGCCTGCGCCCTGGCGACCTGCTGATCACGGCCGGAGGGGCCCAGGTGACGCGGGGACAGGACCTGCAGAAGCTCATGTTCACCGAGGCGATAGGGCAGCCCCTGGCGATCACCGTCATGCGGAATGGCGCCCTCGTTGATGTCATAGCCGAACCGTCAGAGCTGGTCACGGCTTAGCCGGGCGCACCCCTAGTTCCCCGAAGACCCTGCCGACGTCAAGGGCCAGCAGCCGGGGCGCCGCGCCGTCGACGTCATCCTCGCGCATCCGGCGGAACGAAGCCTGCTCCAGGGCACAGGTCAGCCGACTGTCGCTCACGTCCGGGGTGGCGATGATCAGCCGTGCGCCGGCGTGGGCGGTGAGCACGACCTCCTGGGCGTACAGCCAGAC
>JASHUI010000801.1:0-4975 GCA_030040095.1 Streptosporangiaceae bacterium
TGGAATGACTAACGCGAGCCCGTGGCGCAGCCCTGAGCAACGGCATGCGCACCTCCGCCCGCAACATTAACCATTTTTTTCAGACTAATCTTTACACCATGAGGCAGGGCGGACGTCAATCCTCACTCGCCCACACAGCGAGATCTCGTGCTCGACCTGCCCGCACTGCGCTGTGGGTAAGCAGCGTGCGCCGGTGATACCGGAGCTTGCTGGCCAGCCCGCGCGTATGATCGACTGAACAAGAAGGACGGTTGGACAACCAACCTGATCTTCCCCTGTCGATAGGGGCCTCGGTCGCCGCTGCATGACCGATGCTGGCGCGGCGGTCCAGGTGTTCCGCTACCCGGGTGCCGGGCACTGCCGCCGCGACATCGTGGACGCGATCCGCTTTCTGGTCAAGGAGGGCATCCAGGGGCTAACTGGCCTCCCGGCAGGCCCGCCTGGTCGGATCGGCCACGCTGTCGATCAGGGACAAGTTGAGCTTGGTCAGCGCGCAGGCGAGGTCGGCCTGCGCCGCGGGACCCCAGTCGCTGACCAGCGCCTCGATGCACCGCCGCCGCTCCTGCTCCACCTCGGCCATGGACGTGCGGCCGCCGGGCGTCAGGGCGATGATCGACGAGCGGCCGTCGGCGGGATCTGGTCTGCGGACGACGAACCCCGCGCGCTCGAGGGCGGCGACCTGCCGGGTGACCGTCGACGCGTCCAGGTGCAGAGCCTGGGCCAGCGCGTTCGTGCTGGTCGGCCCCAGGTCTTCGAGCACCCGCATGGCGAGATAGCCCGCGCGATCCACCTGCACGTACAGCGAACTGCGCCGACCGAAAGTCTCCAGGTGGCGGACCAGCTTGATTAGTTCAAGCTCGATGGTGCCGATGGGGTCTGCCCCGCCTTGGTGGTAACCCACGCGCCGATCCCAGCTCCGTTGTTGCCGCCTGGTATGCTCTGCTAGATAGCTGTATAATACATGAGTCTGCGTATCCGAGGGGTCACAGAGTACCGGGCAGACCGGAGCGGCAGAGCGGGAGCTTGATGGTCGTCGTCTTGGCTCTGGGCGCTGCGCTTGCCAACGCCCTGACCAGTGTGTTCCAGCGAAAAGGCATCGAGTCCGCACCGGCCGATGCCACGCTGAGGCTTAGCCTGATCACCCATGCGCTGCGGCGCGGGATCTGGCTGGCCGGGTTCGTGCTGATGATCGTCTCCTTCCTGCTGCAGGCCGTCGCGCTGCACCTCGGCCGGCTCTCCGAGGTCCAGCCGATCCTGACCACGGAGCTGGTGTTCCTGGTCGTGGTGCTGGTCTCATGGTTCGGGTTCACGATGGGCCGGCGTGAGTGGATCGGGGTGCTGGCCGTGTGTGTCGGCCTCGCCGGGTTCCTCTACTTCGCCGACCCGGTGGATGGCACGCTCGCGCCGCCCGCCTGGGAGTGGGCGATCGCCATCCTGGGGTGCGGCGCCGGGATCGCGACAGCGGTCGTGCTCGCGCTGCGCGGCCCGCGCTGGTGGCGTGCCGCCATGTTCGGCACCGCCGCGTCGATCAGCTTCGCCTTCACGGCGGCCTGTACCAAGGTGGTCTCCGGGTACGCGGCGACGGACTGGACCTCGCTCTACCGGCACTGGCAGACCTACGCGCTGGCCTGCTTCGGGGCGCTGGCGGTGTTCCTGGCCCAGAACGCCATCCACGCGGGGCCGATCGTCGCCTCCCAGTCGACGATCGTGCTCGTCGACCCGGTGGCCAGCATCCTGATCGGGGTGTGGCTGTTCGGCGACAACCTGCGGACCACCGGCGCCTGGGGCCCCCTGGAGGCGCTGTCACTGCTGGTCATGGTGGCGGGTGCGGTCGTACTGGCTCATTCCCCGCTGGTGGCTGGCCTGAAGGGCAGCACAGACCAGAGCGACGAGCTGCTCACCCGTCCGCGGTTCAGCCACCACTGAGCCGGGCCAGCCGGCGCCCGGCCTCGCGCAGCGTCTCCAGCCTCTTGCTGTAGGAGAACCGCAGCTTGGACCGGCCAAGCTCGGGCCGCGAGTAGAACGAGGAGCCGGGCACGGCGGCCACCCCCGCGCGCCTGACCAGCGCGCGTGCCGCCGTGATGTCGTCGCCCAGTCCCAGCGCCGAGGCGTCGGTCAGTATGTAGTACGCGCCCGCGGGCGTGACCGGCCGAAGACCAGTGGCGTACAGGATCTGCAGCATGAGGTCGCGGCGCTGCGCATAGTCCGCGGCGAGCTGCTTGTAGTACGAGCCGGGCAGCCGGAGCGCCACCGCACCGGCCTCCTGCAGCGGGGTCGGCGCGCCGACCGTGACAAAGTCGTGTACCCGGCGGATCGCGTCGGTGAGGTCGGGCGGCGCGATCGCCCAGCCGACCCGCCAGCCGGTGACCGAGTAGCTCTTCGACAACGCGCTGATCGTGATCGTGCGGTCTTCCATCCCGGGAATCGTGGCCATCGGAATGTGCCGCGCCCCGTCGTACACGATGTGCTCGTAGATCTCGTCGGTGATCGCGAGCACCCCGTACTTCTGGCACAGCCCGGCGATCGCCGTCAGCTCCTCGCGGCTGAACACCTTCCCGGTCGGGTTGCCGGGCGTGTTCAGCACGATCGCCCGGGTCCGGTTGCCGAACGCCGCGGCCAGCTCGGCCTCGTCGAACCGCCAGTCCGGCTCGCGCAGGGTGACGAACCGGGGCATCGCGCCGGCGATCGTCGCGTCGGCCCCGTAGTTCTCGTAGAAGGGCTCGAAGACCACAACTTCCTGGCCAGGGTCGACGCAGCCGATCATCGTGGTGATCATTGCCTCGGTCGCACCACATGTGATGCAGACGTTGCGTTCGGGATCGATCTGCAGGCCGTAGCGCTGGCCGTACTTCTCCGCGAGCGCCCGCCGGATCGAACGCTGGCCCCAGGTGATCGGGTATTGGTTGACGTCCGCGTCGATGGCCTCGATCGCCGCCCGCTTGACCTCGTCCGGCGCCGGGAAATCGGGGAACCCCTGGGCCAGGTTGATCGCGTCGTGTTCCAGGGCGAGACGGGTCATCTCCCGGATCACCGACTCGGTCAGCGAACGAGCGGTGGCCGATGCCCGGGCTGCCATGGACTGAACCATATGGTCGGACGCGGTGCGGGTCCAGGCCGGACGATCCGGCTAGAGCTGACCCCGCGCCGTGGCCCGCGCGGCGTGGTCGGCCCACGCGGCCAGGTCCGCATCGGCCGCTATCAGGTCGGCGAATTTTTTACGCGCCTGCTCGCGCTTGGCCGGTATGTACTCGGTTGGCCACAATCCGGGGTGCGGCTGGTAGCCCTTGAGCACGTTGCGGGCCACCGTGACCTTGTGCACCTCATCGACGCCGTCGAGGATCGCCATGGTCGGCGCGCTGGCCCACATGCCCTGGAGCGGCGTCAGGTTCGTGGTGCCGAGCGAGCCCATGATATGCAGCGCCCGGTAGGAGACCTCGCGCAGGACCTTGGCGCAGGTGTACTTGCACGCCGCGATCTGAGTCCGGGCCTCGCGGGTGCTGGAGTTGTCGATGGTCCACGCGGTCCACAGCACCAGCAGCCGGAGCATGTTGATCTCGGCGTAGGACTCGGCGATTGCCTCCTGCACCATCTGGTGATCCGCGATCACCCTGCCGTGCGACTCGCGGCTGAGCGCCCGCTCGCACATCATGTCGAACGCCAGCTTGACCTGCGCGACCGTGCGCATCGCGTGGTGGATCCGCCCGCCGCCCAGGCGCCGCTGGGCCAGCACCCTGGCGCCGTCCTCCGGACCCAGGAGGTGGTCGAGCGGTATCCGCACGTCGGTGTAACGGATGTGGTTGTGCAGGGAGGGGTACTCCACGACCTCGACGCCCGGGGCCTGCCGGGGCACGACAAACATCCCGTTGGTGCACATCACGAAGATGATGTCGGCCCGGGCTCCGGCAGTGGTGAACCACTTCTCGCCGTTGACGACCCAGTGGTCGCCGTCCCGCGTCGCGCGGGTCTGGAACAGGCTGGGGTCGGACCCGCCCTGCGGCTCGGTCATCGAGTAGGCCGAGAAGATCTCCTGGTTCATCAGCGGGTACAACCACCGGCGCTTCTGCTCGTCGGTGCCGTACGCGGCCAGCATCTCCATGTTCCCGGTGTCCGGCGCCGCGGTTCCGAAGATCACCGGCGCGGAGCGGTAGCGGCCCAGGATCTCGTTCAGCAAGGCCAGCTTGAGCTGGCCGAAGCCGGGGCCACCGAGATCTTTGTCGAGGAACAGAGCCCACAAGCCTCGGTCCTTGACCTGCTGCTTGAGCGGGTCGGCCAGGGCCTTGGCCTTCGGGTCACGGGAGTAGGCCGCGCCCGGGAACACCAGGTCGAGTGGTTCGATCTCGGTGTGGCAGAACTCCTCGACCCAGTCGAGTTGCTCCTGGAACTCCGGATCGGTCGAGAAATCCCATGCCACAGCGTCCTCCTGGGGCGGCTCGCATGCTGCGGACTCCTCGAGCTTACTAGAACGTCGTTCTAAAAGCTGGTCCGGTCATACCGGGTAGGGGTCGGCGGTGACGGTGTAGCGGCGGCCTGCGGGGGTGGTCCAGACCAGGACGGCGGGCTGGGGCTGGGCCAGGTGCCAGCCGGGAGCTTGCTTGGTCTGGTGGTGCCGGCGGCAGAGCGGATGAAGGTTGCACTCGCAGGTCCGGCCGCCCTGGTGGTAGGGGATGGTGTGGTCGTCGTCGCAGCGGCGGGCGGGCCGTCGGCAGCCGGGGAACCCGCAGCGGGGGCTGCGGGTCTTGACCCGGTGGCGGAGCATCCGGCTGGGCTGGTAGCCCTCGGACTCGTCGCGGTGGTCGCAGGTGGTGGTGGCGAGGGAGGTGGTGCTGATGGCGGCCAGCCAGGCGGCTTGGCTGGCGGCGGTGTGACCGCCGGGGGGTCCTGGTCCGGCGCGGGCGCAGCCGTGGGCGATCGGGCGGCCGTCGGGGCTGGTGAGGGTGAGGCACCAGCGGGTGGCGGGGTCGCGGGCCAGGGCGTC
>JASHUI010000802.1:0-10175 GCA_030040095.1 Streptosporangiaceae bacterium
GCGCGCCGCCGCGGCGGGCCCGTTCTGCCAGGCGCTGGCCCCGGCCGCGGCCGCCGCCTTGGCTTGCGCCAGCTTCAGCCTGGCCGCCTCGCTGGGCGGGACGTCCATCTCCTTGACCCACTGCCGGGTGGCCAGGAAGATGTGCACGGCGCCGACGAGCACGCCCGCGAGCATGAGCATGCCGCCGGCCACGATGAGCCCGCCCCCGGTCACCAGAGGCGCGGGACGCACCTGCGGGAAGTTGCTGCTGCTGTTGCTGTTCCCTCTGTTGGTCATGGCTCCCCTAGTCGCTGAACGTTCGCGCATGATCGTCACTGTTGCCGGGCGGCCGGGGCCGGGCATCATCCCCGGGGGGTGATCCTCCCGGGCGCCACGCGGTCACCCGGCGCGGATGATGCGCGGGCCGGGCGGGCCTGGCGAGGGTATGCGCATGACCGCCGGCCGCCGCGTTCTGTCCTGAGCCGCGCGGTGACCTTTCACTTGCGCGTCATCGCGCCGGGTGACCTGACCGAGCGCATCGTCGCTTTCCTGGCCGCCGAGCCCGGCGTCTCGAACGTGGTGCTGCTGCCCGGCGCGGGCAGGCGGCCCGAGGGCGATGTGGTGCAGTGCGACCTGCGGTCGTCCGGGGCCAACGCCGTGCTGCGTCAGCTGCGGGCGCTGCGGGACGACCGCTCGGGCCCGGTCACCGTCGAGGTCGTGGACGCGGTCGTCGGCGAACGGCCGGACCCGGCCGCGAAGTTCGGCATCGTGCAGCGGGACGTCGCGCCGGTGTGGGATGTGGTCGAGGCTCAGATCCGGTCCATGGCCGTGTACCCGCCCAGCTTCTTCGTCCTGCTGGCCATCGCCGGGCTGATCGGCGCGGTGGGCATCCTCACCAACTCCGACATCCTCATCGTCGGCGCCATGGTGGTCGGGCCGGAGTACAACGCGATCATCGGCGTCGCGCTCGGCATCGAGCGCGGCGACCCGCAGCCGGTGATCCGGGGCGCGTCCGCGCTGGTCGCCGGGTTCCTGGCGGCGATCATCCTGACCATGGCGTTCGGTGCGGTGATCCGCTGGTCCGGCGAGACGCCCAGCGCCTTCTCGCGGGGCGTGCGCCCGGTCGCGGACCTGATCAGCAGCCCGGACCTGTTCTCGGTGGTGGTCGCCGTGCTGGCCGGGATCGTGGGGGTGGTGGCGCTGACCGAGGCCCGGACCGGCGCGCTGATCGGGGTGTTCATCTCGGTCACGACGATCCCGGCCGCGGCCAGCATCGGCCTGTCGATCGCCTACACCGATGCCAGCCGCGCCCTCGGCTCGGTCTACCAGCTGCTGCTGAACGTGGTCGTGCTGATCGCCACGGGCGCGGCGGTCATGCGCCTGCAGCGGGTCATCTGGCGGCCCGGCCCCCGCTTACATCTCCCTGACGGCCTGCTGGAGCGTCCGGTCGATGTCCTTGGGGTCGACGTTGAGTTCCTCGGCGGTCTCCTTCTCAGCCCTGGTCACGGCCTTCTGGATCGCGTCCTCGATCTTGCTCTCGCCGACGACGATCAGGCCTGCCTGGCCGGGATCGATGAAGTCGCCCAGCTCCTTGGCCCGGGACCGCGACATTCCCTTGGCCAGATGGCCGCTGACGCCGCCGATGATTCCGCCCGCCGCGGCCGCGCCGAGCACCGAAGGCGGGAAGATGATCCCGACCGCCGCCCCGGCCGCCACTCCCCACCAGGCACCGTGGCGCGTGGCGGTCTCGTCCTTGTTCTCGTGGACCTTGCCGTTCGCGTCCTTGGTGATCAGTGCCGCGTCGTAGGAGCCAACCAGGCCGCCGGAGTGCAGTCCCTTGACGACCTGGTAGTCGTCTCGCGCCGAGCCTTCGTTCGGGTATGTCGCGACATAGATGAACGTACTGTCGGTCTTGGCCACGGCGAGTCCTCCCGGTCTTGTGTGCTGCATGCCTCTCACAGCCTCGGGCGCCGGGCCGGCCGGATTCATCATCCGTACTGGGTGATCCTCCGCCTGCCGCCGGATGCGCGCTGCCCCGTCGCTCCCTAAGATCCGGGGCATGGGAGGATTCTGGCCGCGGGCATCTGCCTGGGCGCTGCGCCAGCGGGCGGCCGCGGCCTTCGACCGCGCCTGGGACGTTCAAGTCCTGCTCCTGATGATCACCTACGCGGTCCAGCTGGCCTGCCTGGGCAGCATGAACTTCCAGCCGGTGCCAGGCTGCCGGGCCAATCGCGGCGGCCTGCTCAGGGCTCGCCGCTACCTGGCCGGACAGGACGTCGCGTAGTCCCGGGCGGCCCGCGCAGGTCGGGACTTCCGGCACTAGGGAAACCCGGTGCGCGGGCGCGATCGTTGCGGTCGGGTGCCGGAGAAGAGGGGTCTCGATGAGGCTGACGCCGAGGATTCTGGTCGGCCTCGCGCTGGCGATGGCGCTCGCGGCCTGCGGATCCTCGGCCCTTTACGGCGTGCCGGGCGCCGAGCAGCCGAGTCCGGCCCCGGCCCGGCCCTACGACGTGTCCGCGCTCCTCGACCCCGCGGCAGGAAAGTTCCTCGGCGTGGAGGCGCCCGGAGCACCGGATTCGCTCAACCCGGTCCGGTCCTTCGCGACGGCCGCGGGGGCCCGGCCGAACCTGATCGGCGAGTACGTGTCGTGGAACGATCCGGTCGACACCCAGGCGTGGATCAACGCGTGGTCCTACGGGGCTCTTTACTACATGGTCTGGGAGCCGTATAACACGACCGTCGCGGCGATCGCCGACGGGCGCAGCGACGCCTACATCACCCGCGTCGCGCAGCAAGTGCGCGCGCTGAACATGCCGCTGGCGATCAGCTTCGGCCACGAGATGAACGGCTTCTGGTACCCATGGGGCACCACCGGCGCCACCGCGGCGCAGTTCGTGGCCGCCTGGCGGCTGATCCACCGCCTGTTCACGGCCGCGGACGCCAGGAACGTGATCTGGGTGTGGAACCCCAACGTCATCTCGGCCGAGCCCCAGCTCGACCTCGCCGCCTACTACCCGGGCGACGCGTACGTCGACTGGGTCGGCATCACCGGCTATTTCAGCGCCACCGGACCGGACACCTTCGACGGCCTGTACGGGCCGACCATGCAGGAGATCAGGGGCTTCACGGCCAAGCCGTTCATCATCGCCGAAACCGCGGTGCAGACCGGCCCGGACGCGGTTGCCGCCGCGCAGGCCCTGGTCGACGGGGTGCGGCAGCGGTCTGACGTGCTCGGCTTCGCATGGTTCGACTACGACAAGGCGGGCGTGGACTGGCGGCTCGAATCCCGGCCGCAGGTGCGAGCCGCCGTAGCCGCGGGGCTCGCCGGGCTTCGGCTGGTCAACGTCAGCCGGCCTTGAGCAGGGGCGCCCTGCCGCCCGCCCTGCGCCCCGTTGTCGTATGCCCCAGGTTTGCCCCGCGGGTCTTGTCGTGCCGTGGCCTTGGCGTCCCTGGCAGGCCGGTCTACGTTAGTAGTCACATTGAGACTACTGGTCCGGGCAAGGACTCGATCGGAGGCACCAGATGAGCCTGGCGGACGACGTCAAGACCCCGATCCGGCACGCGGATCGCTTTTTCATCGGCGGGCAGTGGGTGAAGCCCTCGTCGGACGCCACGATCAAGGTGATCGACTCAGGGACCGAGGAACTGTTCTTCAGCGTGGCGGAAGCCCAGGCGGCCGACATCGCGCGGGCGGTCGAAGCCGCGCGTCAGGCGTTCGACACTGGTCCCTGGCCGGGGCTCACCCATGCCGAACGGGCCGGGTACCTGCGCGCGATCGGCGAGGAACTCGCCAGGCGGAGCGAGGACATCGGCCAGATCTGGCCTCGTGAGTCCGGCGTCCTGCACTCCATCGCCCGGTTCGGCGGCGCCGGCGCGCAGGCGACCTTCAACGCGTTCGCCGACCTGGCCGCCACGTTCCCGTTCGAGGAGCCGGCCAAGCCGGCCGCCGGGGAGTTCGGCCTGATCGTCCGGGAGCCGGTCGGCGTGGTCGGGGCGATCATCCCGTGGAACGCGCCGATGGGGCTGATCAGCAACAAGGTCGCGCCCGCCTTGCTGGCCGGGTGCACGATCGTCCTGAAGTCCTCGCCCGAGGCGCCCGGCGAGGGGTACCTGATCGCCGAGGCGGCGCAGGCCGTCGGGCTGCCGCCCGGCGTGCTCAACGTGCTGACCGCCGACCGCGAGGTCTCCGAGCTTCTGGTTCGCGACCCGCGGGTGGACAAGATCACCTTCACCGGCTCGACCGCGGCCGGGCGGCGGATCGCCTCGATCTGCGGCGAGCGGATCGCCCGGTGCACGCTGGAACTGGGCGGCAAGTCGGCCGCGGTGATCCTCGACGACATGGACATCGAGACCGCCGCGCAGACCCTGTCCCAGGCCGAGTGCTTCCTGTCCGGGCAGGTCTGCTCCTCGCTGACCAGGATCGTGGTTCCCCGGCAGCGGCACGACGAGCTGCTGGAGGCACTGGCCGGCACCTTCTCTCAGGTCCGGGTGGGCGACCCGTTCGACGCGCAGACCCAGATGGGCCCGCTCGTGGCCAGCAGGCAGCGGGACCGGGTCGAGGGCTACATCGCCAAGGGCATCGCGGATGGCTTCACGCTGGCCACCGGCGGCGGCCGGCCGAGGGAGCTGGAACGGGGATGGTTCGTCGAGCCGACCGTGTTCGGCAACGTGGACAACAACTCGGTGATCGCGCAGGAGGAGATCTTCGGCCCGGTCCTGTCGGTGATCCCGGCCGCGGACGAGCAGGACGCGATCGCGATCGCCAACGACACCATCTACGGCCTGAACGCGTCGGTGTTCACCAACGACGTCAACCGGGCCCGCCAGGTCGCGGGACAACTGCGCTCGGGCACGGTCGGCCACAACGCGTTCCGCACCGACTTCAGCGTCGCGTTCGGCGGCTTCAAGCAGTCCGGCATCGGCCGCGAAGGCGGGCGGGAGGGGCTGCTGCCGTTCCTGGAGACAAAGACCGTGATCCTGGAGGGCCGGCCCGCCGGCTACGAGAACACCGCGCTATGACGGCGGGCTGAGCATCACGGCGGGTCAGGCGGGTGAGCGCCGGAGGTTCAGCCCCCGGCCGTTGAGCACGAGCGTGAGTATGCACCCGCCCGGAGGAATCCAGCGACCAGCGGCCGGACCGGGCGGGCTGGCGGGCCATGGCGGCCGTGAGCGTGCCGTCGGCGCGGATGCTGACGCTCAGGAACGGGCTGGTCCAACGGACTGACGGCAGCCTATCCGAGCTGGCTCGCCGAAGCCTCCGGGTGCGAATGACCAGGCCGAACCCGCGGGAGCTTTGGTTACGGACGGGCCTGACCAGGCGCCAACGCTGTGGCCGCCGAAGGTCCAAGCCCAGGTGGGCAAGTGAGCGGGTGGCCATGGCCTGTCGTTGACGGTCGCGGGTGCAATCTCCACAATGGCGGATAAAGGGCATCATCGTAAGTGGTGAGGCGATCGTGACAGATATCGCATCCAGGTACCGCCGGAACGGATGGTGGCGCGACCAGACATTCCTCGATGACCTGCGGCGGTATGCCCGGGACACCCCGCACAGCCCGGCGCTGATCACTAGCCGCGATCATGGCGCGCAGACCCTCGTCGTGGACTATGCCGAGTTGGCTGACCTTACCGATAGATTCGCCTCGGCGCTGGTCAGCCTCGGCATAAAGCGCGGCGACGTGGTGGCGGTCCAGCTTCCGAACTGGTGGGAGATAGCTCCGCTGGGCCTGGCGTGCGCCAAGGTCGGCGCCCAGCTGTGCCTGCTGCTCACCATTTACCGCCGTTATGAGCTCGAGGAGACCCTGCGGCTCACGCGCGCGCGGCTCTGCATCACGGTGACGGAATGGGGCGGGACGCGGCTGGCTGACATCGTGGCCGAACTGGCGCAGGAGCTGCCCGAGCTCGAGCACGTCGTGGTGGCCGACACCGTCGCCGGCATCTCGCGCCCGGCCGGGACGGTGAGCTTCGCCGAGTGCTTCCTCGGCGCCCCCGGCGGGAACAATGTCGAGCTCGAGGCTCGCGAACTAGGGCCGGACGAGCCGTTCCTGATCCTGTTCACCTCCGGCACCACTGGCGACAGGAAGGGGGTGGTGCACAGCCAGAACACGCTCTACGCGGGGTCTCGGTCCTACGCCCGCCTACTGGACCTGGACAGCTCGTCGGTCATCTTCATCGCGCACGCGGCCACCCACTACACCGGCTTCGTGATGGGGATGCTGCTCCCGGTCATGCTGGGCGGCACCGGCCTGGTTCAGGATGCCTGGGACGTCGGCGTACATCAGCGCCTCGCGGAGCAGCACGGCGTGACGAACTTCTACGGCGGCCCGCACATCCTGGCCGAACTCATCGCCGCTCAGCGCGTCGCGCCGCACGGCATGAACCGTCTGAAGAGCATCGTCACGGGCTCCGCGCCCGTGCCGCCGCACGTGGTCGAGCAGATCGGAGAGGTGTTGAGCGCCCGGGTCTTCGCGTTGTGGGGCATGACGGAGAACGGCGTTGTCACCATCACCCGGCCTGATGATCCGGTCGACTGGGCCGCGCACAGCGACGGCAGCCCGGTTGAGGGCATGGAACTGCGCATCGACACCTCGGCCGTGCCGGGCAGCGGTGACGGCTCGGGCCGGCTGTGGGTGCGCGGCGCGAACCAGTGCCTGGGCTACCTCGGGCGCGAAGACCTGTACGCCGCCACGCTCGACGACGACGGCTGGTTCGACACCGGGGACCTGGCCCGCGACGATGGCCGCGGCGGCATCCGGATCACGGGCCGGGTCAAGGACCTCGTGATACATGAGGCCGTCAACATCCCGGTGGCCGAGGTCGAGGGCGTGCTGGCCCGGCATCCGAACGTCGGCGAGGTAGCGGTCATCGGCGTGCCCGACGCCCGCGGCATCGACGAGCTGGTCTGCGCCGTTGTCGCTCCCTCCGGGCCCTCGCCTGGCCTGGAGGCGCTTCGCTCACACCTGGCCGAGGCCGGGGTGGCCCAGCTGTACTGGCCGGAGCGTCTCGAGATCGTCGACGAGCTGCCGAAGACCGTCACGGGAAAGGTCAGGAAGACCGAGCTGCGCGAGCTCTTCGGCGGGGGCTGACCCGGTGGCGCCGCGCCGCTGGCAGGTGCTGAGCGCCGTCTGCGCCGGCGTATTCCTCGCCGCGATCGACTTCTACATCGTCACGGTCGCCGTCCCGGACATGCTGCGCAGCTTCAGCCACAGCGGCATCGCCGAGATCTCTTGGGTGTTCAACGGGTACACGATCACGTTCACCGCCGCGCTCCTGCCCGCGGCGGGCCTGGCGGACAGGCTCGGGCGCCGCCGGGTCTTCTTGGCCGGCGTGGCCGTGTTCACGCTCAGCGCGCTGGCCAGCGCGCTGGCTCCCTCGGCCGCCGCGCTGATAGCCGCCCGGCTGGTCCAGGGCCTGGCCGGCGGCACCATCACGCCGCTGGCGCTCGCCCTGATCGTGCCGCAGTTCCCGGCCGAACAACGCGGGCACGCCATCGGGCTGTGGAGCGCGACCCAGTCCGCGGCGGTGGCGGCCGGGCCGTCGCTGGGCGGCGTGCTGGTATCCGCCATCGGCTGGCGCGCGGTCTTTATCCTGCAGGTCCCGATCGGGCTGGTGGCCCTGGCGGGCTCAGCATGGGCGCTGGGCCGCGATCAGGTGCGAGCGGGAGGATCACGGCCGCCGGACCTGTTCGGCGTGCTGCTGCTCGTACCCGGGATCGGACTGCCGGCCCTGGCGATCGTCCAGAGTCATGCGTGGGGGGTGCTCAACTGGCGGACCGTCACGGCGTTCGCCGTCGGCCTGCTGCTGGGCGCGGCGTTCGTGGGACGCTCGCTCGGTCACCCGGCTCCGATCATCGACCTCGGTCTGCTGAGGATCCGCGCCGTCCGGCGCGCGAACTCGGTGATGATGCTGACCGGGCTGGTCATGTTCGCGCTGCCCGCCGCCGCCGTGTTGTTCCTGACCGGGGTGTGGGGCTACTCGGAGGCCCGGGCGGGCCTGGCCGTGACGCCGGCTCCGGTGGCGCAGGCCGCGGCCGCCCTGGTCGGCGGGCGGCTGTGCAGCCGGTACGGGCCGCGCGCGGTGGCCGTCCCGGGCGCCGCCCTGCTCGTGGCCAGCACGCTAGCGTTCGCGCTGGCCACCGGGGCGCGCTCGCATTACTGGGAAGTGCTCTTCCCGGCGGTGCTCGGCAGCGGGGCCGCGATCGGCCTGCTGGTCGTCTCGCTGAGCGCCGCGGCGCTCAGGGACATCCCGGCCACGCGGATGGCTTCGGGAACGTCGATGTCGGCTGTGGCCCGCGCCGCGGGCGCGGTAGTGAGCCTGTCCGTCCTCGCGCTGATCCTGGCGACCGTGCCGGACGGCACCAGAACCCTCCGCGCCTACCACCTGGCCTGGACGGTCATGGCCATAACGGCCGCCGTCGTGCTGGCAGTGAGCTGCACCGTCCGGGGCAGGAGTGAGCTGACTGATTCGGTATAACGAGCGTTGACATCCAAGACGCCGATGCGGCGCGGCGCTGGTGGTCGGGATGGCGGGCTGCGCCGCTTCTCGCTGGTTGGCGGCCCGGCCCTGCCGGCGGCGTGGCCGGCGTGCGCGGTGCTGCTGCCGCACGCCCGCGCTGTGCTGGGCCTGACCAGTGAGGGCCCGTGGCGGATCCAGCTCATCGCCGACGCCGACGACGAGGACGAAGCCTGGGCGCCGAGCACCTGGACACCATGACCACGCGCGCCAACCTGGCCTACTGGACTGGGAGGGCAGGCCGGGGGCGCGGGGTGAAGTAGCTTCGGCATATTCGCCTGTCCGTTATGCGTGGTAGGGCGGGTTGTGGCATGGGAGAGTTATGCCAGGACGGGCGGAAGGGGGCGGGATGCTGGAGGCGCTGTTAGCTTTGGCGGCGCTGGCCGGAAACACGGTGGTGACCGCGGCGGTGACCGATGCGTGGGAGTCGGCGAGGAAGGGGTTCGCGCGGCTGCTGGGCCGCGGCGACCCGGACAGGACCGCGGCGGCGGAGCGGCGGCTGGAGGAGACTCGCAACCAGCTCGCCGGGGCTCAGGGCGCTGATCTGGAGCGGGCCCGGGCACGGCTGGAGGCGCAGTGGACGACGCGGCTGGAGGACCTGCTGGAGGACGACCCGGGTGTAGAGGCTGATCTACGCGCCTTGGTGGAGGAGATCCGGGCGCAGCTGCCGGCGGGGGTGGTGTCGGCGGCGGATCATTCGGTTGCGGCGGGGCGGGATGTGAACATAACCGCGTCCGGCGGCGGGTTCGCGGCGGGAGTGGTGCACGGCAACATGGCCCCGCCTGGTCTGGCGGCGCCGGGCCCTACCGGGCCGGGCCCGGCGGCTGGCTAGCCGGGCCCGGCCTGGCCCAGGCTGCCGGGGGGCGGGATCTGACCGTTTCGGCTGATCGGGGCGGGTTCGCGGCCGGGGGGGTGGGGAGCCTGACTGTGCCGCGGTATCCGGCGGCGCCGGGGCGGCCGGTTTTTCTTGCGCCGCGGCCGGCGGTGCTGGCCGGGCGGGAGGAGCTGCTGGCGGGCCTGGATGCCCGGCTGGCGGGGGACGGCCGGGCCGGGCCGCGGGTGGTGGCGTTGCATGGGCTGGGCGGGGCGGGGAAGACGAGTGTGGCGGTGGAGTACGCGCACCGGCATCTGGCCACCGCGGGGATCGTGTGGCAGTTCCCGGCTGAGAACCAGACCGTGCTGGCCGGGGAGTTCACCCGGCTGGCCGCGCAGCTGGCGGCCGCCGGGGGGGTGCTGGATCCGCGGGATCCGGTGGCGTCGGTGCACGCGGTGCTGGCCGGCAGTTCCGCGCCGTGGCTGGTGGTGTTCGACAACGCCCCTGGTCAGGAGTCGGTGCGGGGGTTCGTGCCGCCGGGCGGGGACGGCCGGGTGCTGATCACCTCCCGCAGCGGCCTGTGGCCGCCGGGCCAGGCCGTGGAGGTCCCGGTCCTTGAGGTCGAGGTCGCGGCCGGGTTCTTGGTGCACCGGACCGGTGACCCCGACCAGGTGGCCGCGGCCGGGCTGGCCGGGGAGCTGGGCGGCCTGCCGCTGGCGCTGGAGCAGGCCGGGGCTTACATCCAGGCCACCGCCGGGACTGTGGCCGGGTATCTGGAGGTGTTCCGGCGGCGGCGCGGCGAGCTGCTGGCCCGCGGTGAGGTGGCCGGGTACGGCGAGCGGGTGGCCACGACGTGGGCGGTGGCGTTTGCCCG
>JASHUI010000007.1:0-6387 GCA_030040095.1 Streptosporangiaceae bacterium
GCCTGGCGCGACCCGTCCCACCCCCCGGAGGGACCACGTTCGGGCCCGGCCGTGCCCGCGGGTGGCGTGGCGCCGGGCGGCATGGTGGCCTGGCGGGCGTCGGCCTGCTGCCAGCGGTCGTCGCCCGTCCCCAGGTCGGACCAGCCGCTGGAGGGCGAGCCCTGGTCGACAACGCCCCAGCTCTGCGTCGAGGTGACATCGGCGGCCGGGTCGCTGACCGCGAGCGCCGAGTACCCGGTGTCGGCATAACCGGTATCGGCATACCCCGTGTCGGCATACCCGGGATCGCTGTACCCGGCCTCGGCATACCCCGTCCCGGCGCCCGCTGGCTCGGCGTGCGGGGCCGCCGGCGCCTCCGGACCGACGATGGCCAGCCAGACGTCGCTCGCGGAGGCGTCGTAACCGTTGCCGGCCCGTCCCGACGTGCGGTTCCAGGCGGAGAACGGGCCGGGCGGGTAGAGCGGAGGCGGCAGCCCCGGAGCCGGCGGGAACCCGCGGATGGGGCCCTTGCCCGCCGCCCCGCCGCCCGCTTTGTACCGCCCGCCGCCGGCCGGGACCGGATCGCGAGCCGCCGCCGTCCCGCCGGAATAGCCGGGGGCGAACAGCGACGCGTCGCCCCTGGGCGGCTTCCCGCCCGGGGCAACCCCGCTCGCCGCCCCCCGCTCATCGGGCGGGGTGATCCGCCCGGACGGGTTCTGCCGCCGGCCTGGGGCGCGGCCAGCGGAGTTCTCACCCGGGTAACGCATGCGGCGAGCGTATCGCCCTCGCCCATGAGTTAGCCTGCGTCATGCGTTTTGTCCGCCGGGCGGGTCACGGCGCCGCCGGGCCACAGCGGGCCCGGCGCCCGTTCCGGCGTTGCTTTGACCGCCGTTGGTCGGGGCCGGTATCCTGCACAGGCGTCCATGTGCACAGCTATGCCCGCACGGCCCGCGTCGCGGGCAGCGGGCGCGGCCGGTGCCATCGGATTCCCCCGCCGGGATGGCTCCCGCAGGCGGGGGCCAAGTCAGTACTCACATGTGAAGGCCTACTCCCGTGCGCACCTTCAGCCCGAAAGCCGGCGACATCCAGCGCCAGTGGCACGTCATCGATGCGTCCGACGTCGTACTCGGCCGACTGGCCAGCCAGGCCGCGATCCTGCTGCGCGGCAAGCACAAGCCGATCTTCGCGCCGCACATGGACACCGGCGACTTCGTGATCGTCATCAACGCGGAGAAGGTCGCGCTCAGCGGGAACAAGCTGGAGGACAAGCGCGCCTACCGGCACTCGGGCTACCCGGGCGGGCTGCGCTCCGTGGCCTATCGCGATCTCATGGCCTCCCGTCCCGAGCGGGCGGTCGAGAAGGCGGTCCGGGGCATGCTCCCGAAGAACACGCTCGGGCGGCAGATGCTGCGCAAGCTCAAGGTGTACGCGGGTCCCGAGCATCCGCACCGCGCGCAGCAGCCGGTCCCGTTCGAGATCACGCAGGTCGCCCAGCAGGCCGCCGTGCGGCCGCGCGGCGAGGTAACCGAGAAGGAAGTACGAGGAACACAACGTGGCCGAGCCCACTGACGTGCAGGATCCCGCCGCGGAAGCGGGCGCCGAGACGGCGGACGACGGCGAGCAGCTGTCGGAGTACACGACGGAGACCGGCGAGGCGGCGGCCGCCTCGGCCCGGCCGGCCGCGCGCAAGCCGGTGGTGACCGGGAACGCCATGGGCACCGGCCGCCGCAAGGAGGCGATCGCCCGGGTCCGCATCGTGCCGGGCACCGGAAAGTGGCTGATCAACGACCGGTCGCTGGACGAGTACTTCCCGAACAAGGTGCATCAGCAGCTGATCAGCGAGCCGTTCGTGACGCTGGGCGCGGACGACGCGTTCGACGTCGTGGCCCGGATCACCGGCGGCGGCGTCACCGGGCAGGCGGGAGCGCTGCGGCTGGGCATCGCCAGGGCGCTGACTCTCGTGGACCCGGAGAACCGCCCGAGCCTGAAGCGGGCCGGCTTCCTGACCAGGGACGCCAGGGTGAAGGAACGGAAGAAGGCCGGGCTGAAGAAGGCCCGCAAGGCGCCTCAGTACTCCAAGCGCTGACCTCACCAACGCCGTCCGGCAGGAAGACCAGGAGCGGGTTCCGATGGGTCGTCTGTTCGGTACCGACGGTGTCCGTGGTGTTGCAGGCCGTGATCTAACGGCACGGCTCGCCATGGACCTGGCCATCGCGGGCGCCGGGGTGCTCTCCGGCGCCAGCACGACACGGCGTCCGGTCGCCGCGGTCGGCCGCGACCCGCGGGCCTCGGGCGAGTTCCTCGAGGCCGCCGTGGTCGCCGGGCTGGCCAGCTCGGGCGTTGACGTGCTGCGGTTCGGCGTGATCCCGACGCCCGCGGTCGCGTACCTGACCGACGCGCTGGACGCCGACTTCGGCGTGATGCTGTCGGCGAGCCACAACCCGGCCCCCGACAACGGGATCAAGTTCTTCGCCCGGGGCGGCCTGAAGCTGCCCGACGAGGCGGAGGACGAGATCGAGCGGAGGCTGGCCCGGCCGGGCGCCGGCGACGGTGTGCCCGGACTCGGCTTCGGCCGGGTGACCGACGCGTCCGGCGAGCGGGAGCGCTACCTCGATCACCTGCTGGCCACGTTGCCCGGCCCGGCGAATGCCGCCCCTCTGGCCGGGATGCGGGTGGTGGTCGACTGCGCGCACGGAGCCGCCTTCGAGATCGCGCCGCGGATGCTGCGCCGGGCCGGCGCCGAGGTCATCGCGATCGGCACCGAGCCGGACGGGGACAACATCAACGCCGGCTGCGGCTCGACCAGCCTCGGCGCGCTGAAGGCCGCGGTGGTCGCCCACGGCGCCGACGTCGGTGTGGCGCACGACGGAGACGCCGACCGCTGCCTCGCGGTCGACGCCGACGGCCAGGTCATCGACGGCGACCAGATCATCGCGGTGCTGGCCCTGGCGCTGAAGGAGGCCGGCGCCCTGGCCGACGACACGGTCGTGATCACCGTCATGTCGAACCTGGGCCTGCGGCTGGCCCTGCGGGACGCGGGCATCTGCGTGGTGGAGACGCCGGTCGGCGACCGCCACCTGGTGGCGGCCATGCGCGAGGGCAAGTTCGTGCTGGGCGGCGAGCAGTCCGGTCACGTCATCCTGCTCGACCACGCCACGACCGGGGACGGGCTACTGACCAGCCTGCACCTGCTGGCCACCGTGGCCGAGCGCGGGCAGCCGCTGGGCGAGCTGGCCAAGGTGATGACCAGGTACCCCCAGGTGCTGATCAGCATCCCCGGGGTGGACCGGTCCCTGGTCGCGTCGGCGCCCGAACTCGCCGACGCCGTGCGGGCCGCGGAGGCGGAACTCGGCGATACCGGCCGGGTCCTGGTCCGGCCCAGCGGCACCGAGGCGGTCGTGCGGGTCATGGTCGAGGCGGTGGACCCGGGCCAGGCCCAGCACCAGGCCGACGTGCTCGCGACGGTCGTCCGGGGGCTCGCCTAACCTCCCCGAAGTGCCTTATTACGCAGGCGATTTCGGCTGCGCAGCGGCGGGCCGAGGTCATGCTCAGCCGCTGTGGGTAGATTTCCTCACCCTCCTGACGGATGTTCCGGGCTAACGCACCTGGCACAGTTTTTTCTCACGTGCCGCGTTGGGCGTTGCCGCCCGCCACACCGCCAGGGGGAACGAGAGTGTCTGATCCCGCGCCAGCGGTGGTGCTGAAGTTCGATCCGAACGTCATGCACCACGGCGGCCTCGGCGTGATCCGGAGCCTGGGACGCATGGGCGTGCCGGTGTACGGCGTGCACGAGGGACCGTGGGCTCCCGCGGCCAGTTCCCGCTACCTGCAGGGACGTTTCTTCTGGCAGCCGGACCCCGAGGACGTGGAGCGGGTGAGCGCGAGCCTGCTGCGGCTGTCCGAGCGGATCGGCGGGCCGGCCGTGCTGGTGCCGACCGACGACGCTGGCGCGATCTTTCTCGCCGAGCACGGCGACGGCCTCCGGCAGCGGTTCCTGTTCCCGGATCCGCCGCGCGACCTGCCGCGGCAGGTCGCCGGCAAGTACTCCCTGTACCAGCTCTGCCGCGAGCTGGGGGTGTCAAGCCCGCTGGCCGCCGTGCCGGACACGCTGGCCGCGGCCCGCGGGTTCGCCGCCGAGGCGGGCTTCCCGCTGATCGCCAAGCTGACGACGCCGTGGGCCGGCGGCGGGCTGCGCAGCACCTCGATCCTGACCGACGCCGGCCAGCTCGACGACGCCTACGACGCCTGCGCCCGGGCCGGGATCGGGCTGATGCTGCAGGAGTTCATCCCGGGCGGGCCCGGCCAGGACTGGTTCTTCCACGGCTACTGCGACGGCGACTCGGCCTGCCGGCCGGCCTTCACCGGGGTCAAGGATCGTTCCTACCCGGCGCACGCCGGGCTGACCTGCATGGGCCGCTCGGCGAGGAACCCGCGCCTGGCCGCGGAGATCACCGCGCTGCTCAAGCGCCTGGGCTACCAGGGGATCCTGGACCTCGACCTGCGCTATGACCCGCGGGACGACCAGTACAAGCTGCTGGACTTCAACCCCAGGATCGGCGCCCAGTTCCGGCTCTTCCGCGACGTCGCGGGCACCGACGTCGCCAGCGCCTGCTACCTCGACCTGACCGGCCAGGCCGTGCCGGAGAGCGAACAGGTCGACGACCGCGCGTTCGTGGTGGAGAATTACGACCCGATTGCGGCGTTCAGCTACTGGCGCAGGGGCGAGCTCAAGCTGCGGCCATGGCTGGCGTCGGTCCGCGCGGCCGACGAGACCGCCTGGTTTGCCCGCGACGACCCCCGGCCGTTCGGGATGATGTGCCTGCGCATGGGCTGGCGCCTCGCGACCAGGCCGCTGGGCCTGCCCCAGGGCCGGGCCTCGAGCACCGACTTCCGTTTTTCCGGCGGCCGAGCCGCCGCCAGAAACGGCCGCAGCGCGGCGCGCTCGCGGCCGGAGACACAGATACAGAGCGCGCGGCCGTCCCGGCCGCGGCCGCCAAGAGAGGGAACGAGAGTATGAGCGACACCGTCGAGGTGGCGATTGTGGGGGCCGGCCCTTACGGGCTGTCGCTCGCCGCGCACCTGCGCCAGGCGGGCGTTAGCGTCCGCCAGTTCGGCCTGCCGATGCAGCTCTGGCGCGACTTCATGCCCGAGGGCATGTTCCTCAAGTCGCAGGGTTTCGCCTCGAACCTGTCCGACCCGGCGCACACGCACACGCTCGAGGCCTTCTGCAAGGCGACCGGCCGCCCCTACGCCAGCTACGGCCTGCCGGTGCCGCTGGACACGTTCGTGGCCTACGGCCTGTGGTTCCGCGACCAGCTCGTGCCGGACATCGAGGAGGTGCTGGTCACCGACGTGGCCAGGGCCGGCAGCGAGTTCGAGCTCACCCTGGCGAACTCCGAGCAGGCGCGGGCACGCAAGGTGGTCGTCGCCATCGGCGTCGAGGCCTTCGCGCACGTTCCCGAGCCGCTGTCCGCGCTGCCGTCCTCGGTGTGCACGCACAGCTCGGCCCACACCGACCTGGGCGCGTTCAAGGACCAGGACGTCATCGTGGTCGGCGCCGGCCAGTCCGCGCTCGAGACGGCCGCGCTGCTGCACGAGAAGGGGGCCAGCGTGACGCTGGTCGCCAGGGAGAACAAGATCCGCTGGAACGGCGTGCCGCTGGCGCTCGACCGTCCGCTGCCGCAGCGGCTCAGGGAGCCGGAGTCCGGGCTCGGCTCGGGCTGGGCCACCTGGTTCTACTCCAACCACCCGGGGACGTTCCGGCACCTGCCCCGGTCCACGCGGGTCTACCGCGCGCGGACCGCGCTCGGGCCGGCCGGGGCCAGCTGGCTGCGCGGCCGGGTGGAGGGGCTGTTCCCGGCACTCACCGGCCAGTCGGTCACCTGGGCGAGGATGCAGGACGGCGGCGTGCGGCTGGGCCTGACCGGGACCGATGGCAGCACCAGCGAGCTGGCGGGAGATCACGTCATCGCGGGCACCGGCTACCGCACCGACCTGACCAGGCTGTCGTTCCTGGGCGACCAGCTGCTGCCGAGCCTGCGCACGGTGGCGGGCACCGGCAGCTCGGTCGTCGGGCGCGACTACCAGTCCACCATCCCCGGCCTGTACTTCATCGGCCCGGCGGTGGCGCCAACCATGGGGCCGGTGATGCGCTTCGTGTTCGGTTCTGAGCACGCCGCCAGCACGGTGGCACGGCAGCTGATCGGCGGCAGCTCGGCCGGCCGGTCCCGGACGGCTGTGGCAGCAGGCCGGTAATGACGGCTGACTACGGGCAGCGCGAAGCGGACACCGACGGTTTCCGCGCCGTCCCCGCCGCGCTGCCCGGGGACGGGGGACTGCGCCCGCCGCGATGGCGGGCGCGGGCGGCGCGGCGGGCCAGCTGGATCGCGCCCGTCGTCGCGATGCCAG
>JASHUI010000803.1:0-4158 GCA_030040095.1 Streptosporangiaceae bacterium
CGCGCCGCCGGCCGCGCTCCGCCCGGCCTACCTCACCTGCCTGGCCGTCGAGCCCGCCGCACGCAGCGCCCGCGGCGAGGTGCTCGCCGCGCTGGCCATCCAGTGGCTGACCGTCCAGGTGACCGGCAGCGACGAGCCCGCCCCGGCGGTCGTCATCGCCGGCGCCGACGAGATCAGCCGCCCGCACCTGGAGCGGCTTTCCAGCGCGTGCGAACGTCGCGGCGTGCCGTTGACCCTGCTCTTCCGGCATCTGCGCGATCGCGGGCTGTCCCTGCTCGGCGGGGGCGCGACCGCGTTCATGCGGCTGGGCAACCACGTCGAGGCGGAGCAGGCGGCCAGCTACATCGGGCGGCAGCACAAGTTCGTGCTCTCCCAGCTCACGGCCAACCTCGGTGGCAGCCAGACGCACACCGTCACCGAGACCGAGGGCCGCACCGTCACCGACGCGATTCACGTCGGGTGGAGCACCGGCTGGCGGGCCTCGGGCACCGGCGAGCCCGGCGAGCCCACGGGGCGGGGCCGCTCGCACGGCCGGACCGTGGCCCGGAACTGGTCCACCGCGCTGTCCTGGGCCGAGGGCTCCAACTGGAGCAACGCCGCGACCGGTGAGCGGGTCTACGAGTACGCCGTCGAGCCGGCCGTGCTGCAGCATCTGCCCGATCACGCCGTGCTGCTGGTCACCCGCGGGCCCGCGGGCCCGGTGCTGCAGTCGGTCGAGTGCGACCCGGCCATCGTCACCCTGCCGCGGGTCAGCGCGGTTCCGCTGCCAGCCCCGTCCCCTGCCCTGGCGCCGGACGCGGCCCGTGCCCCGTCGATCGCGGCCCCCGGCTGAGTCAGGCGCCGGCGATCGCCTCCTCGATCGCGGCCCGGACCTGGGCCGGGCGCTCCATGTGGGGCATGTGCCCGGCGCCGTCGATCACGTGGCGGACCGCGCCGGGCACCGACTCGGCCTGCGCCGCCGGGAGGACGCGGTCGGCGCCGCCCCAGATCACCGTGACCGGCACCGCTCCGCCGAGCGCCGCGATGGCCGCCGCCGAATCGATCCGCTGCGTCCCCCCGTCCGGAGCGTCCGGGTCCAGGAGCGTGCCGAGCAGCGTGAACAGCGCCGCGTCGACCCCGTCCAGGCGCTTGTAAGCGAGCAGGTCGTCGACGAGCTGGCGAGTTACCAGGCTCTCGTCGGCGAACAGCTGGGCGACGACCGGCTTGAGCTCGCGGCGGGTCTGTGCCTGCGCGAAACCGCGCAGGTAGCCGGCGTTCACCTCGGCTCCGAAGCCGGCCGGGGCGATCAGCGTGAGCGAGCCGACCCTCCCCGGGTCGCGGGCGGCGACCGCCGCCGCCACCGCGCCGCCCAGCGAATGGCCTACCAGGTGGACCCGGCCGGCCTCGGTCCCCGAGGACCCGATCGCGTCCAGCACCCCGGCCACGGCGTCGGCCAGCAGGCCGACCGAGCCGTCGCCGACGTCCTTGGTCGACGTGCCGTGCCCGGGCAGGTCGAGCGCGTACACGCGGCGGCCGGCGGCGGCCAGGGGCTCCTGCAGGAACAGCCACGAGTTGCGGTCGCCGCCGTAGCCGTGGATGAGCAGCACCACCTCGCCGTCCTGGCCGGCCCCGGCGTAGCGGATCTTCCGCCCGCCTACCTCGGCCGTGGCCACGACGGGCTCGGCCGCGGCCTCGTCGGGCACGCCCGCGTCGATTTCCGCCCGGGCCTGCGCGGTCGCGGCGTCCAGGTCATCGTCGCTGACGCCGGCCGGGGCGAGCAGCGCGATCGTGCCGCTGACCGGCACGTCCTCGCCCACCCGGGCGATGATGCGGCGGACCGTGCCGGCCTGCGCCGCCTCCAGCGTGCCGGCGATCTTGTCGGTCTCGATGTCGGCCAGGTCATCGCCGGCGCTCACCTCGTCGCCCTCGGCGACGATCCAGCCGGTGATCTTGCCGAGGCGCATGGACAGGCCCCACTTCGGCATGGTCACGGGGACGATCCGCTCGTCGGTCACCGGGCCCACTCCGAGACCGTCTTCACCGCGTTGACCACGCGCTGCGCGTCCGGAATGTACAGGTCCTCGAGCACCCCGGCGAACGGGACCGGCGTGTGCGGCGCCGTCACCATCTCGATCGGCGCCCGCAGCGCGCCGAACGCCTTGCGGGCGACCAGCGCCGAGATGTCGGTGGCCATCGAGCAGCGCGGGTTGGCCTCGTCCACCACCACGAGGCGGCCGGTGGCCTCGACGCTCTCCAGCACGGTGTCCTCGTCCAGCGGGCTGGTCGTGCGCAGGTCGATGACCTCGCACTCGACCCCGCCGCCGGCCAGCTGCCCGGCCGCCTCCAGCGAGGTGTGCACCATGCGGCCCATGGCCACGATCGTGACGTCGCCGCCCTCGCGCACCACGTTGGCCTCGCCGAACGGCAGCGCGTAGCTCTCCTCCGGCACCGGGCCGGCCAGGTCGTAGAGCGCCTTGTGCTCGAAGAACAGCACCGGGTCGTCGTCCCTGATCGCCTGGGTCATCAGGCCCTTCGCGTCGTACGGCGTGGCCGGGAGCGCCACCTTCAGCCCCGGGATGTGCGTGAACAGCGGGTAGAGGGACTGCGAGTGCTGCGCGGCGGCCCGCAGCCCGGCGCCGTACATGGTGCGGATCACCACCGGCGTGACCGCCTTGCCGCCGAACATGTACCGGAACTTCGCCGCCTGGTTGTAGATCTGGTCGAAGCAGACCCCCATGAAATCGACGAACATCAGCTCGGCCACCGGGCGCATCCCGGCCGTGGCCGCGCCGATCGCGGCGCCGATGAACGCGGACTCCGAGATCGGGGTGTCGAGCACCCGGCCGGGGAACCGGTGGTACAGGCCCTTGGTGACGCCGAGCACGCCGCCCCAGGCGTCCTGCTCCCCAGGCGCTCCCTCGCCCCCGGCGTTGTCCTCGCCCATGACGATGACGCTCTCGTCGCGCTCCATTTCCTGGGCCAGCGCCTCGTTGATTGCCTCGCGGTAGGTGATGGTGCGGGCCATGGCCAGCCTCCCGGTCAGTAGCGGACGTAGACGTCGGTGAGCAGGTCTGCCCCGGCGGGCAGCGGAGCGGCCTTCGCGTCCTCGACCGCCTTGTCGATCACGGCCGCGACGTCCGCGTCCACCGCGTCCAGGTCGGCCTGGGCCAGTTCCCCGGTCTGCACCACCCGGGCGGCGAACCGCTTCAGGCAGTCCAGCTCGGCCCTGGCCCGGGCGACCTCGTCGGCCCGGTAGGTCTGCTGGTCGCCCTCGAAGTGGCCGAAGTAGCGGGTGAACTTCATCTCGATCAGCGTGGGCCCGCCGCCGCCCCGGGCCCGGGCGATCGCCTCGCTGGCCGCCTCGTGCACGGCGAAGAAGTCGAAGCCGTCGACGATGACGCCGGGCATGCCGAACCCGGCGGCGCGGTCGGCGATGTTGTCGCTGGCCACCGACCAGGAGCTGGCCGTGGACTCGGCGTACCCGTTGTTCTCGGCGACGAAGATGGCCGGCAGGTTCCACACGCAGGCCAGGTTCATCGACTCGAGCGTGGTGCCCTGGTTGCTGCCGCCGTCGCCGAAGAACGCGACGCTGACCCCGCCGGTGCCCTTGATCTTGGCCGCCAGCGCGGTCCCGCAGATCAGCGGCGGCCCGCCGCCGACGATGCCGTTCGCGCCGAGCATGCCCTTGGACAGGTCGGCGATGTGCATCGAGCCGCCTTTGCCGTGGCAGCTGCCGGTCTTGCGGCCGTAGATCTCGGCCATCATCTCGCCGACGTCGACGCCCTTGGCGATGCAGTGGCCGTGGCCGCGGTGGGTGCTGGCGATCGTGTCCCGCTCGTCGAGGTTGCTGCAGACGCCGGCCGCGGAGGCCTCCTCGCCCGCGTACAGGTGCACGAAGCCGGGAATCTCGCCGGTCGCGAACTCGGCGTGCACGCGTTCCTCGAACTCCCGGATCGCCCGCATCATCCGGTAGGCGCTGAGCAGCTGGTCGCGGGTCAGCGACCGGCGCTGCATGGTGTCGGTCATGTTCCTCCTTCTAGGCGGTCGTCGGACGGGGGCAGGGGTGAGGACGAGCGCCGCAGCAGGCCCAGCCGGGCGCTCGCGGCCAGCACCGCGGGCACGTCCACGCACCACGGGCCGTCGGCGCGCAGCCGCACGGTGGGCCGCTCGCCCGGCTCG
>JASHUI010000804.1:0-2597 GCA_030040095.1 Streptosporangiaceae bacterium
GCCCTGACCGACGCGGTCCTGCGCGACCTCCCGGCCGCGCCGGGCCCGGGGGCACGCGGGACGGACGCGAGCTAGCCTTCGTCCTCGGCCCGGGCCCGCGAGGCGGGCGAGAAGCCGGGCGCCGCGGCGTTGAACGTGGAGAACACCCGGTCGATGCCGTCCTCGGTCAGGCCGAGCCGCCGCAGCTGCGGGATCAGCGAGGCGGTGTTCGGCTCGGGCACGGGCCCGAAGCAGCCGTAGCAGCCCCGGGAGAAGGCCGGGCAGATGGCACCGCACCCGGCCTGCGTGACCGGCCCTAGGCAGGGGGTCCCGTGCGCCACCATGACGCAGGTGTTGCCGCGGCTCTTGCACTCGTAGCAGACGCTGTGCTCGGGGACGCGCGGCCTGCGGCGGGCCAGCAGAGCGGAGATCAGCTCGATCAGCTGGCGCTTGTCGATCGGGCAGCCCCGCAGCTCGAAGTCGACCGGGACATGGGCGGCGATCGGGGTGGAGGTGGCCAGCGTCTGCACGTACTCCGGCCGCGCGTAGACGGCCGCGCTGAACTCGGCCACGTCGGCGAAGTTGCGCAGCGCCTGGATGCCGCCGGCGGTGGCGCAGGCGCCGATGGTGACCAGGGTCCGTGACTGGTCGCGGATCCGCTGGATGCGCTCGGCGTCCTGCGGGGTGGTGACCGATCCCTCGACCAGCGAAACGTCGTAGGGGCCCGGCTGGTCGGCGGAGGTGGCCTCGGTGAAGTGCACGATGTCGACCTCGGCCGCCAGCGCGAGCAGCTCGTCCTGGCAGTCGAGCAGGGTGAGCTGGCAGCCGTCGCAGGAGGCGAACTTCCAGACCGCTAGCTTCGGGCGCGCCATGTCACAGCTCCGCGACCGACAGCAGGGCGGCGGCCCTGTGATAGCTGACCACGGGACCGTCCCGGCACAGCAGCAGCGGGCCGAGCTGGCAGTGACCGCACTCGGCCGTGCCGCACCGCATGTTCCGTTCCAGCGACAGGCGGATGCGCCCCGGCGCGACCCCCAGGTCGCACAGGGCCCGGGCGGTCAGCCGCATCATGACCTCGGGCCCGCAGACCAGCGCCGTGGTCGCGGCCGGGTCGAGGCCGACCCGGTCGATGAGGTGGGTGACCACTCCGACGTGGCCGGGCCAGCCCGCGGCGGCCCGGTCGACGGTGACCCGCACATCGGCGCCGCGATCCCGCCAGGCGCCCAGCTGGCCGGCGAACACCAGCTCATCGGGGGCCCTGGCCCCGATGAGCACGATGATCCGCCGGAAGCTCTCGCGGGCGGCCAGCGCGGTGAGCACCGCGCCGCGCAGCGGCGCCAGGCCGATCCCGCCCGCCACTACGACCAGGTCCTGGCCGGCCGCGTCGGCCACGCCCCAGTCCGTCCCGTACGGGCCCCGGACCCCCACGATCTGCCCGGGGCTCGCGGCGCACAGCGCCCGGGTCACCGCTCCCACCGAACGGATGGTCTGCGCCAGGCTCGGCCCGGCCGGCGTGCCGCTGATGGAGATCGGCACCTCCCCGATGCCGAACGCGTGCAGCATCGTGAACTGGCCCGGCCGGTGTGCCGCGATCGGCGGGTCGACCGGCTCCAGCTCCAGGGTGACGGTGTCGTGCGTCTCGGCGCGGCTGGAGGCGACCCGGTACCGCGCGGGGATGTCTGGCATGCTCATCGCGTCCCCGCGCTCCGGGCGGGCGCCGCGTACAGGTCGAGCATCCGGATCCGGGCGCCGTGCAGCCGCCGCGCGGCCACCGCCGTCACCCGCCGGATGACCTGGTACCCGAATTCCGGGTGCGCATCGCACTGGGTCCGCACGGCCACGCCGTCCAGCTCGAACGCGGCCGTGGGCTCGACCGCCTCGGCGCCGAACTGCCACTGGTAGGGCGCGGACAGCCAGGACAACCCGAGCAGGTCCCCGCCGCCCAGGGTCTCCACGATGAGGTTCGGCCGGCCGGGCGCACGCAGGTCCAGCGCCACGTGACCGTCCGTCACCAGCCAGAACGTCCCGGCCCTGCCGCCTTCGCTGAAGAACCGGTGACCGGCGGGGACCAGGACGGCCACGGCGACGTCGGCGAGCCGGGCCACGTCGTCGCCCCGCATGCCGCGCAGGAACGGGTGGCCGGCGAACCCGGCCAGCGGATCGCTCATGACGGCTCATCACCCCTCACGGCCTGCGGTGCCTCGGCCTGCAGCGCGGCGACCTCCTCGGTCAGGTCGATGCCGACCGGGCACCAGACGATGCACCGGCCGCAGCCGACGCAGCCGGAGCTGCCGAACTGATCGTGCCAGGTGCCGAGCTTGTGGGTCAGCCACTGCCGGTAGCGGCTGCGCGGCGAGGAACGCACCGGCCCGCCATGCAGGTAGGAGAAGTCAGCGTCGAAGCAGGAGTCCCAGGACTGCCACCGCTCGGCGTGATCTCCGCTCAGATCGGTCACGTCCTCGACCGTGGTGCAGAAGCAGGTCGGGCAGGCCATCGTGCAATTGCCGCAGGTCAGGCAGCGGGACGCGACATCGTCCCAGCGGGCCGCGCCGTGGCTGGTGGCCATCAGGTCGTGCAGCACGTCGGCCGGCATCGACCGGCCCATCCGGCCCGCCGCC
>JASHUI010000087.1:0-5619 GCA_030040095.1 Streptosporangiaceae bacterium
CGGGCTCAGCTACGGCGTGCTGCGGTACGCCAGCGCCGACCCCGCGGTCCGGGCGCGGCTGGCCGCCGTCCCGCCTGCCTCGGTCAGCTTCAACTACCTGGGCGGGGCCGGGCACCTGCTGGGGGACACCGGGCCGGCCGGCGACGGCCAGGAACTCTTCGCTCCGCAGCCGGTGCCCGACCGCGGCAACCGGGGTCTGGGCAACGCGCGGCCCTATCCATGGGAGGTGAGCGCCAGGGTCAGCTCGGGACGGCTGGTGCTCGGGGTGTCGTACAACACCCAGGGCCAACAGCGCGACCAGGTTGCCGACCTGGCCGCGAGCATTCTGCGCAACGTGCGGGCGATCGTCGCGCAGCGCGCTCTGGTAACCCCTCGGGAGGGCTGAGCATGGCACAAGACACCTCGACCGCCGGCAGCGATGCTCACGTGGACGGCGACCTGAGCGCGATGGTGCGGCAGGCGTGGGAGGCCGCGCTCGGGCACGCGGATTTCGGCGACGACGACGACTTCTTTACCGTTGTCGGAGCACACTCCGTGCTCGTCGCGCGCATCATGGGCCAGCTCGGCAAGGCGGTGCGGACGCGGCTGTCGCTCCGGCTCTTCTTCGACAATGCCACCGTCAACGAGCTGGCCCGGGCGCTGTCCGGGTTCGCGGCCACGCGGTGACCGGCCGGGAGGTGGATGCCTGATGGTCGCGGCCAGCGCCGCGGAAACGGGCGGCCTGCCGCCCGCCGCGTGGAACGACACGAGCCGCCCGTTCGATCGCGACGCCAGCATCGGCGAGCTCCTGCGCGCGGCGGCCGGCCGGCATCCGGGCCGGCCGGCACTGGTCGCCCCGGGAGGCGGCACGATCACTCACGCCGAGCTGGACCGGTGGACCGACCAGATGGGGCGCCTGTTGCGCGAGGCGGGAGCCGGCCGCGGGCGCTTCGTCGGACTGTACAGTCACCACTGCGTCACCGCCGTCGCCTCGCTGCTGGCCGTGCTGAAGGCGGGGGCGCCGTACGTGCCGCTCGATCCGGCCTGGCCCCGGCAGAGAGTCGTGAGCCTGCTGACCAGCCTGGATGTCCGCTGCCTGATCGTCGGCCAGCCGCAGCTGCCGGACGCGGCGGAGTTCCGCTGGGAAGTGCCGTCGCTGCGGCGGGTGCTGTGCCCGGAAATCGCCGCGGCGCGTACCTGGCAGCCCGTCCTGGACCGGGAAATGGTCGAGGAATTCTTCAACTTCCTGTCCAGCGAGCCCGACCCGCTGGTGGCGGCGGGATTCAACCTGCGCCGGTCCGATCGCCCGTACACCCCTCAGGATGTCAGGGCCTACCGGGATCACGTGGCGCGCCTCGCCCTGGAGGCGGCCGGCGAAGGCGCGGCCATCCTGGAGGTCGGCTGCGGCTCGGGCGAGATCGTGGCGGCCCTGGCGCCGGTCGCGGGCCGGTATGTGGCGGCCGACCCGGCTCAGGAGGCGGTGGACCGGAGCGCGGGGATCGCGGCCCGGGCCGGATTCCCGGTCGAAGGGCACGTGCTGTTCGGCCACGAGATCGCCGCCGTCGGGGACGGCTTCGATCTGGCGATCATGGCGAGCACCGTGCAGTTCCTTCCCGACCTGGATTACCTGCTCGACACGCTGGCCACCCTGACCAGCCTGCTCCGGCCCGGCGGGACGGTCTTGCTCGCCGATCTCATCGACCCGGCGCTGGAGGAGCACGCGGGGCTGCGGGTACCTCCGGCGATGCTGGACTCGCTGCCCCGGCTGATGCCGGGGATCGCGGCCGCCGAGGTCCGGCGGCGGCCGCCCGGGCTGCTGGCCGACCGGCTGGCGCTGCGCTACGATGCGCTGCTGCGCGTTAATGGATCCTCGTCGGCCGACCGCGGTCGCGCGGCCAGGAACGCGCTGCGGGTTTGGACGGGCGCGGACGTCAGGCGGCAGCCATCGCAGCCGCTGCCCGAGCTGGCGTGCGCCGATGCCATCGCGTACGCCATCTTCACCTCCGGATCCACCGGGCCGCCGAAGGGCGTGCTGATCCAGCACCGTTCCGTCGTCAACCTGCTGGACTGGGGCAGCCGGGTCTTCGAGATGGCGCCGGAGGACCGGCTGCTGTTCACGACGTCGTTCTGCTTCGACCTGTCGGTCTATGACATCCTCGGCCCGCTCGCCGCGGGCGCCTCGGTGCGCGTGGCCTCCGACGAGGAGATGGCCGAGCCGGGTGCGCTGGCGGACATCATGGAGGCCGAGCCGGTCACCATCTGGGATTCGGCGCCCGCGGCGCTGCTGATGGTGACGCCGTTCCTGCAGATCGGCGAGCCCGTGGGCCGCGATCGCCTGCGCCTGGTCCTGCTCAGCGGCGACTGGGTGCCGCTGACGCTCCCGGACGAGATCCGCGCGGCCTTTCCCGGCGCCCGGGTCCTGGCGCTCGGCGGGGCGACGGAGTGCACCGTGTGGTCCAACCACTATCCCGTCGCCGAGGTCGACCCGGCCTGGCCGAGCATCCCGTACGGGCGGCCGATGCAGAACGCGCGCTACTACGTTCTCGGGCCCGGCTTGCTGCCGTGCCCGGTCGGTGCGCCGGGCGACCTGTACATCGCCGGCGACTGCGTGGCGGTCGGCTACGCGGGTCAGCCCGCGCTGACCGCGGCGCGGTTCCTGCCCGACCCCTGGGCGGTCCTGGCGGGGGAGCGCATGTACCGCACCGGCGACCGGGCGCGCTGGCTGCCAGCCGGCGACCTGGAGTTCCTCGGCCGCCTGGACGATCAGGTCAAGATAAGGGGATACCGCATCGAGCTCGGCGAGGTGCGGGGCGCCCTGACCCAGTGCCCGGGGATCCGCGCCGCGGTCGTGCTGGCCGTGGCCGGGACCGACGCGGCGAGCAAGGACCTGGCCGCGTTCTACGTGCCGGCGGACGAGCCGCTGGCTCCGGCGCGGGTGCAGGAGTTCCTCGCGGGCATCCTGCCCGCCTACATGATCCCGCAGCGCATCGTCGCGGTGCCCGAGCTGCCGTTGGGCAGCACCGGCAAGGTCGACCGGGTGCAGCTGCTGCGCCGGCTGTGACGGCCGGCCGCCCGGGGCCGGCGCACTGCTCAATGGCGCCCGGGGCCGGCGCACTGCTCAACTGCGCCTGGCGTGCACTTGAACGCCTGGACATCTAGGAAAGGAACCGTGACCGGCGATGGGCAATGACCGCTTTCTGGCCGAGATCACCACCACGGCCGGCGCCGGCCGCGTGCTGTACGCGATCCCGCACGCGGGCGCCGGAATCGCCGCCGTCAAGCGCACCTGCCGGGCGCTGGGTCATCTCCTGGACACCGTCGCGGTCCGGCTGCCCGGCCGCGAAGCCCTCATGAACATCGAGCCGTTCACCGACCTGGATCTGCTCGCGGACGCCCTGACCGAGCAGGTCGCCGGCCATGCCGGGGAGCGGAGCGTCCTGCTCTACGGGCACTGCTCGGGCGGGGTGATCGGCTACGAGGTGGCCCGGCGGCTCGCGCCCGGGAGCGTGACCGGCCTGATCGTGTCCTCGCAGGAGGCGCCCGACCGGATACCGGTCCACCGGGCCTGGACGCTGCCGCGGCCGGAGTTCCTGGCCCTGGTCGCCGCCGACGGCTACCTGCCGGAGGAGATCTTGAGCCATCCGGAGCTGGCCGAGCTCGTCGAGCCCGCCCTGCGGGCCGACTATCAGGCCGTGGAGACCCACACCAGCTCCATGGAGGTCATCACGGCTCCGGTCCTCGCGCTGCTCGGGACCCAGGACCGCAAGGTCGCGGCCGACGACGTCGCCGCCTGGGCCCGGGTGACCTCGGGTGGCTTCCGGCTCGAGTACCTGCCCGGCGGGCACAACCTGCTGCAGGACCAGCCGGGAGAGGTCGCCGCCGCGATCGGCGCCGCGGTGACGGTCGGCGAGGCTCGCTAGGAGCGGCCGGCCTGCCTCGCCCGGGCGCGCCGGGCCAGCCCGGCCGTGCCGTGGTCGCCCAACAGCCCCAGCTTGCCCAGGCCGTCCAGGACGTGCGGGGTGAGCAGCCCGACCTGGCCCAGCATCAGGATGACGCGGGAGAACAGCACCCGCCGGTAGGCCGCCAGCCCGGGGTCGGCGGCGGCGAAGGCCGAGCCGGCCGCGGCCGGGACCTCGAACCGCTCCCATATCTCGCCGAGCAGGAACCGGCGGCACATCAGCGCGGCCGCCTCGAGCACGAGTTCCTCCCGGCGCGCGAACTCGCTCGCGGACAGCCGCGGCAGCAGGTCCTGCAGCAGCATGACCCCGAACGAGACATGGCGTGCCTCGTCACGCGCGATCTTGGTCGCGATCTGCTTGATCAGGTCGTCATGGAAGGTCGTTTCGGCGACACGGAACGCGGCCAGGGCGATCGGCTCGGCCAGGCACTGGACGGCCAGTGCGGTCAGATCCCACTCCCTCGCCCTCAGGCCCTCCTGGAACAGCTCGCGCAGGGCCGGGGAGATCGGGTAAGGGTCCGGCACGTGCGCACGAACGTAGCGGGCGAAGGCGTCGGTGTGCCTGGCCTCGTCGCCGGCCTGGCTGCTGGCGTACAGCTTGGCCTGCAGGTCCGGCAGCGCCTCGACCAAGCGGGCGCTGGCGACGAGCGCCGCCTGCTCGCCATGCAGAAACTGGCAGGCCATCCAGGCCTGGACGGCCCACCGGAAGGCATCCCAGGCCGGCTTGCCCCGCCCGGCGAGCGGCGAGGCCTGGAAGGTGCGCAGCGCCTCGGCGGAGGTGTCCGGCAGCGGCTCGCCGAACCGCACCTCGATCGACCAGTCGATGTCGGCCGACGCATTCCACTGACTCAGCTTGGCCGACTCGTACAGCGCCCCGATCCGGTCCGGCGGGCAGTCGTACGACCAGGTGAGCATGGCCGTCGCCACGGCATCGATGGCCAGCGGCTCCGGCGGCGCGGCCGGCCGCCCGGTCGGGACGCCGCGGTCAGTCACGGCCGGCCCCGGCCCCGGTCACCCGTCCCGCGTCCGCGACAATCTCTCCTCCGAGCGTGCCCTCGGTGAAGGCCGCCCACATGGGCCGGCGGCGCGGCTTGCCGCTCGTGGTCCGGCGGACGGTGCCCGGCGGCCCGGCGACGACGACGACCCGGATCTCCCCGGCGGCCCGGCGCAGCGCCTGCGTCACGGCCGGGATCCAGGGACCCGCCCGGCGCTCGGCGACCACGATGGCGGTGTCGTCCCCGTTCAGCACGCCGAGCAGGACGGCGGCCCGCGCGTGCCGCAGCGCGGGAATCTCGCGGATCGCGGTCTCCAGATCCTCGGCGAGCACCAGGCCGGCGCGGCACTTGAGGCCATCGCCCAGGCGGCCGAGGACGAAGAGCTCACCGCGGTCGAGGAATCCCGAGTCGCCGGTGTACAAGTCCGCGCCGCGAAACTTGCTCCCAGCGTCCTCGCCGTGATAATCGCGGGCAACCGACGGGCCGCTCACCACGATCTCGCCGAGGTAGCCGTGCGGCAGGACGCCGCCGCTGTCGTCCACGATCCGCACCGAGCTGCCCGGCACGAGCGGCGCGCCGCAGCTGACGATGCGCAGCGGATCGCCGGCGCCGGGGCCCGGGCGCAGGCGCACCCGGCGGCCGACCGCCAGGGAACTGCGGGCCGCGAGCACCGTGCGGGGCACGTCG
>JASHUI010000805.1:0-6019 GCA_030040095.1 Streptosporangiaceae bacterium
CGTCAGGCGTCCCGGCCGCCGCCGGGGCGATCCGCAGCCGGTCCGGTTCCTGCCCGGGGCCCCGGCGTATCACCAGGCGGCCCTCGCGCGCGAGGTACTCGGCGTGGGCCGCGGTCTCGGCCAGCGCGGCCCGGCGCATGAAACCCCCGATCTCGTCCCAGCCGCGGGACCAGGTCAGGTTCTCGGCCACCTCCCAGATCGTGGGCTGGCCGGCCGCGGCCACGATGTCCAGCACCTCGCCCGCCCGCGCGTCGTGATGCCGGACCAGGAACTCCGACCGCCCGGCGATGCCACGGAACCGGTACTCGTGGGCGGGCAGCGCCTCGGCGCTGTCGAACCCGTCCATGGACCGCAGCGACTCGAGGTAGCTGGTCAGCGGCGAGTCCAGGCCGCCGGGGAAGACCCCGATGTTCGGCGAGATCCGGGGCAGCAGGTGATCACCGGTGAGCAGCAGGTCGTAGTCGGCGTCATACAGGCAGATGTGGCCGGGCGTGTGCCCGGGGGTCCACACCACCCGGATCCGGCGGCCCGGCAGGTCCAGGTCGCTGCCGTCCTGCAGCAGCAGGTCGGGATCGGCCAGCCGGAAGATGCCGAGGATGTCGGCCAGGTCGGCGCTGAACTCGGCCATCATCTCCTCCGGCGCCCCGCACCGCGCCAGCCACGCGCGCCCGCCGTCGGGCCCGACGGTCTGGCTGATCCGGGCGGGCAGGGCCTGCACCTCCTCGGCGTGCATCGCGATCCAGGCGCCGGACGCCTCGCTCAGGCGGCGGCTGAGGCCGTGGTGATCCAGGTGCACGTGGGTGACGACGATGCCGGTGATCCGGTCCGCCGACAGCCCGGCGGCCGCGAGGCCGCGCTGCAGGTCGGCCCAGCCCGGGTCGGACTCCCAGCCCGGATCCACCACCACGGCGCCGGTGTCGGAGAGCAGCAGGTAGCACAGCGTGTAGCGCAGCGGGTTGTCTGGCATCGTGACCGGCACCGACCACACCCTCGGCGTGACCTGCTCGACCGGCGGGAACTCACGCGCCTGCCATGCCCTGCGCTGCGCCACGCCGGTCACGGTCACCGAGCCGTGGCCCGCGGCGCGTGCCGGGGCGCGCGGGCTCCCCGTCATGCGCAGCTCCTCCGGATCCGACGTCGCGGCAACCCAGCATAATACTGACGAACTGCGTCTAGCAATTGTGGCCGGGCCTCACAGGTACTCGGCACCCGGCGGGATCACGGCCATCCGCACCGTGGCCCGGCCGAGGGCCGGGTGCTCCGCGGTGATCCTGACCGGGCCGGTCAGGCCCGGCCGGGAGCGCACGAACGCCCCGCCGACCCCGCCGTAGACCCCGAAGTCGAACGGGTTGTCGCCGATGAGCGTGGCCGGGCCGGTCAGCGACAGGCTGACCAGGCCCGAGACGGAGCAACGCTGGTTGCCGTAGGCGTCCACGGCCCGGAAGGTCAGCCGGGTGCAGTCGCTGCCGTCGGCGTGGATCGAGGCGTCGTCGGCCGTCAGCATGAGGCGATCCCGGCTGGTGTCGGCCGACATGCGGATCGAGGCCACCAGCTGCCCCCCGACGTAGCCGTCGATGCGCAGCTCCGGCCGGCTCGACCCGTCGACCCGGAGGTTGGCGAAGGCGGGGGGGTAGGCCAGGCCGCGGAAGCCGCGGCGGTCCGGGGTGCCCGTCCCGTGGTGCCTGCCGCCGACGTAGATCTCCAGCCGCTCGCAGTTGGTCGCGATCATGACGTTCCCGCCGGGCCCGTCCGGAGACCAGGGGCCGAAGTCCCAGAAGAAGACGGGCAGGATCACCGGGCGCACCCGCGGGTCCACCTGCGAGCGGTAGAACGCGGCGCCCGGCTTGGGCACCCGGAACGTGTCCATCACGCCCGGCGTCTTCATGTGACGCCAGATGCGGTCGCCGCCGTGCAGGGACGCGTAGTCGAACCCCGCCCAGCCGATCAGCCCGGCATAGCCCGCCTCCGCCTGCGCGATGCTGTGCACCTGGGCGTGCATCCGGGCCTGCACCGCGAGCGAGGCCCCGGTGTCGATCCAGCGATAGTGCGGCAGCCCGTCCAGCGCCCCGACGGCCTCGCTGACCAGGTACGGCAGGCCCGGCAACGGCGGCTCGAGCGAGGCGTCGCCGTCCGGAGAACGCTGATAGTCGTCGAAGCCGAAGACGTCCTCGGCCCAGCCATCTGTCGAGTACGCGCTCATCGCGCCGCTCGTCTGCCGGCTGCCGTCCAGCTCGTAGGCGAGCTGCCGGGCCAGCCCGTACAGCTCGGGATAGTCCGCGGTCTCGTTCAGCCGGGTGCCCCACACGATGAGCGACGGGCGGTTGCGGTCCCGGACCACCATGTCCCGCACGTTCTGCAGGACCAGTTCCTGCCAGGCCGCGTCGCCGACGTACTGCCAGCCGGGCGGCTCCTGCCAGACCATGATGCCGAGCTCGTCGCAGGCGTCAAGAAAGTACGGCGACTGCGGATAGTGGGAGCAGCGGACCATGTTGCAGTTCAGCTCGTACTTGAGGATCTCCGCGTCGCGCCGCTGCAGCCGGGCCGGGCCGGCCATGCCGACATAGGGAAAGAGCTGATGCCGGTTCAGGCCGAAGATCTTCAGGCGCTCCCCGTTGAGGTAGAAGCCGTCGGCCAGGAACACCGCCTCCCGGAACCCGGTCGTGGCCTCGACGATGTGCGACGGCCCGTCGGACGGGGTCAGCGTCACCCGGACCGTGTACAGGTGCGGCGTGTCCGGCGACCACAGCGTCACGTCATCGATCCCGGTGATCGAGAGGGTCACGGCGGCGGTCCCCGGGCCGTCGATCCTGGCATTGGTCGAGGCCAAGGCCACCGGGACCGATCCGTCCAGCAGCTCGGCCACGACCTGGACCTGGTCGCGGCGCTGCGCCGCCGAGTCGATCGTGACCTGCACCCGGACGCTCCGGGCGGAGGACAGCACGTCGACCGGCCGGGCGAACACGTCGGCCACGAACACCTGCGGCACCACCCGCAGCCTGACGTCACGGTAGATGCCGCCCGGCTGCAGGTAGTCCACGGCCCACGCGCCGCCCGGGGCTCCGTCGGGCGGCACCGGCAGCCAGCGAGAGTCCACGATCACGGCCAGGACGTTGTCGTCGTCCGCGAGGTAGCCGGTCAGCTCGGCCGACCACGGCAGGTACCCGCCCTGATGGGTGCCGAGCGCCGTGCCGTTGATCACCACGGTCGCGTTCGTCATCGCGCCGTCGAAGTCGACCAGCACGCGCGCGCCGCGGTGGCCGGGCACGGTGAAGTGCTTGCGGTAGATCCAGACCGCTTCCCACGTGTCCGGCTCCCACTCGCTCCAGGACAGCGGCGTGACCGTGTGCGGCAGCGTGGCACCGGCGAACGCGCTGTCGTCGTACCGGGGATCAGCCGACCCCTCGGCGTAGCCGCTGAACAGCCAGCCGCGGTTGAACGAATAGGTGCGGGCCGACGGCGCGCCCTGCGATGCCGTTAAGCCAGTCCCGGTCCAGCCAGACCCGCAGCCGACGGCGGCCAGCGAGGCGATGGCGCCGCCGACGCCGGTGCGCAGGATCGCGCGGCGCGACGGCTGGGCGGCCTGGGACATGCGTGGCTTGGGGGTCACGGCAGTCACGCCACAGAATGTACTTAATTCCCGGCCGGTGCCGCTGCGCCGGGGGTGAAGCCGTACGGTTCAGGTAATCGCTCGCTCGCCGAGAGGGGATCGCCGTGGCAGAGACGCCGTTCATGATCGGAGCCGAGGCCAGTTGCACCGACGGAGACTGCGGCCAGGTGCGCTGCGAGGTCGTCGACCCCGTCGCGCGCACGCTCACTCACCTGGTGGTCGAGCCCAAGGGCCGCGTCGGGCTGGCCCGGCTGGTGCCGATCGACCTGGTCGATCCCGTCGACGCCGCGGGCGGCACGATCAGGATCCGGTGCACCCTGGAGGAGTTCGCCAAGCTCGATCCCGCCGAGGAGACCCAGTTCGTGCCCGGAACGCGCGGCTACGAGGCCTACGGCACGCATCAGGTGCTCGCCTGGCCCTTCTACGGCCTCGGCAGCGTGCCCGACAGCATGGACCTCGGCCTGGAAGGGGTCTCGCAGACCGTCACCTACGACACGGTGCCGCTCGGTGAGGTGGAGGTGCGCCGCGGCGACCGGGTCCATGCCGTCGACGGCCATATCGGGCGGGTCCAGGGGCTGGTCATCGAGCCGAGCAACCACCACGTCACGCACGTGCTGCTGCAAGAGGGCCACCTGTGGGGCAAGAAGGAGGTGTCCATCCCGATCCGCGCCGTGACCAAGGTCGACGACGGCATCGCGGTCAGCCTGACCAAGCAGCAGATACAGGACCTGCCGCCGGTGGACATCGATCACCCGGCCGATCAGGGATCCGGCCCGGGTTAGGCACCCCGGTCCGGGTCAGGACCCGGCCCGCGCGCGGATTCGCCCGGGCGACGTGTGAGGCTAGGTCGGGTGAGCACGAGTAACCCGGCGGCCCGGGTCGCGACCGGCGAGTCCGGCCTCGACCCGAAGATCGCCGCGCGGCTGAAGCGGAACCCCGACGGCCTGATCGCGGCCATCGCCCAGCAGTACGACACCGGCGAGGTGCTGATGCTGGGCTGGATGGACGACGAGGCCCTGCACCGCACGCTGACCACGGGACGGTGCACGTACTGGTCGCGCAGCCGCCAGGAGTACTGGGTGAAGGGCCAGACCTCCGGCCATATCCAGCGGGTGAAGTCGGTCGCGCTCGACTGCGACGCCGACGTGGTGCTGGTCAAGGTGGACCAGGCCGGGGCGGCCTGCCACACCGGGGACCGGACCTGCTTCGACGCCGGGATCCTCGGGGTCACCCCGGCCTGAGCGACCGCGTCACCGGACCGGATGGCCGGCCGCGCGCAGCGAGTCCTTCACCTCGCCGACCGTGATCTCGCCGAAGTGGAACACGCTGGCCGCCAGCACCGCGTCCGCGCCCGCCGCCACGGCCGGGGCGAAGTCGGCCGCCCGGCCCGCGCCGCCGCTGGCGATCACCGGGACGTTCACGGCGGCCCGCACCGCCGAGATCAGGTCCAGGTCGAACCCGCCCTTGGTGCCGTCGGCGTCCATCGAGTTCAGCAGGATCTCGCCGGCGCCGAGCTCGGCCGCCCGGCGCGCCCAGGCCACCGCGTCCATCCCGGTGCCCCGCCGCCCCCCGTGCGTGGTCACCTCGAACCCGCACGGTGCTGGCCCGGGGGGACGACCCCCCCAAACCCCCCCGCGCGGGCTCCGCCCGCCAACCTCGGCGCCGGCGACGCGCCGCGCGTCCACCGACACCACCACGCATTGCGCGCCGAACCGCTCGGCCACCTCGGCGAGCAGTTCCGGCCTGGCCACCGCGGCGGTGCTGAGCGACACCTTGTCCGCCCCGGCTCGCAGCAGCCGGTCCACGTCCGCCGCGCCGCGCACTCCCCCGCCGACCGTCAGCGGGATGAACACCTGGTCCGCCGTGCGCGCGACCACGTCCACCATCGTGTCCCTGCGCTGCGCCGACGCGGTGATGTCCAGGAACACGAGCTCGTCGGCGCCCTGGCTGTCGTAGGCCGCGGCCAGCTCCACCGGGTCGCCCGCATCCCGCAGTCCGGCGAAGTTGACCCCCTTGACCACCCGGCCGTCGTCCACGTCGAGGCAGGCGATGACCCGCACGGCGAGCGGCATTACGAGGCCCCGTCGGGGGGAGACGTCGCGTTCAGGGCTTGCTCGAGGGTGAACGCTCCGGCGTACAGCGCCTTGCCGACGATCACGCCCTCGACGCCCTCGGCCCGCAGCGCCGCGATCGCGCGCAGGTCATCCAGGCAGGACACGCCGCCGCTGGCGATGACCGGGCGGTCGGTGCGCGCGCAGACGCGGCGCAGCAGGTCCAGGTTGGGGCCGCGGAGCATGCCGTCCCTGTCGATGTCGGTGACCACGTAGCGGGCGCAGCCGCAGGCCTCCAGCCGGGCCAGCGCGTCGTCGAGCTCGCCGCCGTCCCGGGTCCAGCCGCGGGCGGCCAGCCGGG